>NZ_JAPWCA010000015.1:0-47333 GCF_041433725.1 Gemella sp. 27098_8_155 | reverse complement strand
CCAGGATCAAACTCTCCAAATAAATTTGTTAGCTTGATTAGCTCATTAAAAAGTTTTATAGTTTCTTTTTAAAACTGTCCTTTTTTGGAATTAACGTTGACTTAATTCGTTTAGTTTTCAATGTTCAAAATAATGGAGCGGGTGATGAGAATCGAACTCACAACATCAGTTTGGAAGACTGAGGTTTTACCACTAAACTACACCCGCATTATTTAATTTCTTTTTAAATGTTTGTTCAACACTTAAATTATTTTATCATTTTTAGAAGTTTTTGTCAAGAACTTTTTTTTATTTTTTTAAAAAGTTTTTTGAGAACTTCTTGTCGTTTTAAGACTTATTAATAATATCATTTCTTTTGTTTTTTGTCAAGAGTTTTTTTGAAAATTCTTAACATTTAATATTTTGAAATGTTTTATTGTTCGGCTTCTCTATCAGAAGACTTTTATTATTCTATCATCAGTTTTATATTATGTCAATAGAAAATGAAAAAAAAGTTTAGAAAATTTCATTTTTTCTCTTTCTAAACTTTTTCTTCTATAAGATATATTTTTTTATTTATTTTGTAGTTTGTCTATGAACTATTCTATAAGGTAGATTCATTTCATTTTCTTTTACATTAAATTCTTCTAATTCTACCTCATCTATTTCTTCACCCTTACGTTTTGCTTTTTCAATATCAATTATTTTTGTTAGTACACGCATTGATACTGCACCGATATCAAAGATTGGTTGGAATACTGAAGAAATTTTCGGTCTTGTCATGTTTATTAGTTTTGTGTTTTCTAATGAAAGGATTTGTAAATCACCTGGAATACTAACTCCTAAATCTAGTGCTTGTTGCATTATAGCTAGTGCTACTTCATCAAACATAGTAATTACTACTTCTGAATCGATATTACTTAATGCTTTATACAGTTTATTACTTTCTTTATATGTTCTATATCCATCAATTATGTTTTGTGGTTTGAATTCTACTTTTTCTGAAGCAAGAGCATTTTTATATCCTTTTATCAGTCTTTGAGTTTTTTGGCTTTCATATTTATCTATTACTAATGAAATATTTTTAGATCCTTTTGCTAAAAATTCTTTCGTTACATCATATGCCGCTTTTTCATAATCAATATTTACTGCATAGAAATCAGAATCTGTTCCTAGGTTTCCTGCTAATACTACTGGTATTTGAATATCTTGCAAGTAATTTTTTGAACTATCTGATAGTGAATGACCTAAGTAAATAATTCCATCTACTTGTTTACTTACAAATGAGGCGAAGATATTTTTTTCAATTTCATTATCATCACATGAGTTTGCTAAAATAATGTTATATTTATACATATTAGCTACTGATTCAATACCACTAACTATTTCCGCTGAAGATAAGTCTGCTATATCTGGTAATACTATACCAATAGTTGTTGTTTTTTTACTAGCAAGTCCTCTGGCAACAGCGTTAGGTGTATATCTTAATTTTTTGATAACCTCTTGTACACGTAGTCTTGTATCTTCTTTTACGTTTGGATTATTATTAACAACCCTAGAAACTGTCGCCATCGATACTTTTGCTTCTTTTGCTACGTCATATATCGTTATTGTCATAGTTTTTCTCCTCTACTTTTTTACTTTAAATTTTTTTGATAACTTTAAAAACCTTTTCATCCGTATATATTGTACCAAATTTTTTTCTATAAGTCTAGTATTTGAAAATAATTTTTTCTATATTTTTTTATTTTCAAAAAACGTTTACTTCCCTTTAATATTAATATTCATTTTATTGAAATAATATAAAAAAGAAGAGTTAAATTCTCCTTAAAAATTTAAGATTAGAATTTAACTCTCCTATAATTTTCTTTAAATTATGCTTCTAAAGATGCGTATGCTTTTTCTAAAGTTTCTTTTAATACTTTAGCAGAGTGTTGCATTTTAGCTGTTTCTTCTTCAGTTAAGTCTAATTCTACTACTTCACGAACACCTTCGCGTCCAACGATAGCTGGAGTTCCGATATATAATCCGTCGATTCCGTAGTGTCCATCACAGTATCCACTTACTGCAAGCTCAACGTTTTCGTCACGTAAGATAGCTTTAACGATTGTGAATAATGCAAGTCCGATTGCGTAATAAGTAGCACGTTTACGGTTAATTACTTCGTATGCAGCACGCATAACTTTTTCTTCTACATCAGCGAAGTCTTCTTTAGTGTATTTAGAAGTTTCTAAGAATCTGTCGAATTGTTTTCCGTAAACATTTACGTTACTCCATGCAGCAAGTTGAGTGTCTCCGTGTTCCCCAATGATATATCCACGAACACTGCTTGGTGCTAATCCTAATTTGTCTCCTAAGATGTAACGGAATCTTGAAGAGTCAAGAGTTGTACCAGATCCAACGATTCTGTTTCTTGGGAATCCAGTGAATTTTTGTAAAGCGTTAGTTAATACGTCTACTGGGTTAGATGCAATAACGATAACTCCATCGAATCCAGAAGCAACGATTTGGTCTGACATATCTTTAACAACTTTAATGTTTTTGTCAACTAGGTCAAGACGAGTTTCACCTGGTTTTTGTGGAAGACCTCCAGCGATTACGATAACGTCTGCATCAGCACATTGTTCATATCCACCTGAAGTTACTTTAATAGGTGGTACTAAAGCTCCACCGTGGTTAAGGTCCATTGCTTCACCTTCAGCTTTTTCAGCGAAGAAGTCGATTAATCCTAGTTCTTCACAAAGTCCGCTTGAATATAATTGATAAGCAAAGCTCATCCCTACCATTCCTGCTCCTATTAAAACAACTTTTCTATTTTTCGCTTTCATAAGAAAACCTCCATTAATATATATATAGTTTTAGATATTTTTTAAGTAATTATTTTTACTATTTTATTTTTATGGGATAAAATACTATAACAACTCTTATTAAAGTACGCATATCTCATTTCCCTTAGAATTATATCACACTATTGGAAAAAAAGAAAGTGTTTTTATTGCCTTTATTTATGCTATCTTGTTATTAATCTAAACAAATTTTCATATATTTTTTGAAATTTTTATAGTGTTTTACCTTTTGAAAATAAAGCGTTTTCCTTTTGTTGTCTTTATTTATGCATATACTTTTAGTACAAGATAATTTTCTAATTTTATTATAATTAGTACATTTTTTAAGGTTAAATTTTTTAAAAAAATTTTATTTATTTTCTTTATTTTTCTACTTGTACTATTCATATTTATTTTTCTGTATTTATGTTTCATTTAAGTGTATTAGTTATTTATTATTATCCCTCCTACTGTAATATTACAGTTTTATACTTTTCTTCTTATATTCTACATTTATCTGTTCATTTTCATAGAGAAAAGAGGCTCAAATTATTCTTGAACCTCTTTCTTAAGTTATTTTTCTATTATATTTCCTTTTGAACTACAGTGTACTAGTGTTACTAATAATACCGCAGCAGTTAAAATTAATACATATAATCCTTTATTCCAATCTGAAATATCTCTAATGTATCCTAGTAATGGTGGAAATACTGCAGCTAATAAATATCCTCCTGATTGAGCTAATCCTGAAATATCAGCCGCTTCTCTTTCATTTCTTGATTTAGCAGAAAATAGATACATTACGTAAGAGAATGATCCTCCCCCAGCTAAGGCGAAGATAATAATAAAGATTAACATTATTGCGAAATTTCCGCTCGTATATAGCATTCCTACTAATGATGCTAAGTATCCTATAGTAATAACTACTGGAATAATTAGTTTATTATGTAGTTTATCCGCTAAAATCGGAACGATAAATGTTGATGGAAATTGTGCAAACTGGCTTATAGATAATAATAATCCTGCAGTTTCTGGTGTGAAACCTTTACTAATCATTATTTCTGAAAACCAAGAAACACTACAATAAAATAGTGCTGATTGCAGCCCCATACTTAGCATAATAGTCCACATTTTCGAATATTTAAAATATCCATGTACTTTCTCATGACTATCTTTCACTTCACTTACACTGCTATTTTTCGACATTGCTGTGTATACAAAAATATTAATTACAGCTATAACTAACCAAATATTAACAGCAAGACCTGTTGAAAATTTTTCTCCACCGATATTTGTACTTAAGATTGGGTAGCTAACACCAGCTGCAACTGCAGCTCCTACATTCATAACTACTGCATAAAATCCTGTCATAAGACCTAGTTTTTCTGGATAATATTTTTTTACCAATCCCGGTAATAACACGTTACCTACAGTTATTCCTACTCCAATTATAAATGTTGTAAGAAAGAATACATATGTATTAATGTAGAATCTTAACGCTAATCCGATACTTATTGTTATAACAGCTAATAATAATGTTTTTTCTAATCCAGCTTTGTTTGAAAGTTTTGCTACCATAGGACTAAAAATTGCAAAAGCTATTAATGGGATTGTTGTAATAAATCCTGCCACTGTATTATTTATATCTAATATAGATTTTAATGGCCCTAATATTGCCCCAACTGATGTTATAGGGGTTCTTAATATAAGACTTAAAAAGATAACACCGAGTATAATTAATATACTATTCGATTTTTTTGTCATTGTTCCTCCTTGTTAACATAGAAAAAGGAGTGATTTTACAATAAGAGTTAGGGAGTAATTTAAAAATCAATATTTCTAAGAAATCAATTTTATCGAATCTCCCCGCACAGTTTATTAGATATCTAAAGAGCTTTTACAAAGCGAATTTAGATATCAATAAACCACTACGTCTATGTGTTCCCATATGAACTTTGTTAAATTTTAAGGCTTTTGGGTCAGCCCCATTCTGTTTATGAGTTCTCATATAAACTTTTTTTAAAATTTAGCACTTTTGTGTCAGTACTTTTTCCTTATTATGTAAAATCTCCCCTACACAGTTTATTAGATACCCACCAAGTTGCTAAAAAACTCGTTGAATATCTAATAAATAACTACATTTTTATGTTTAAATTTAATTTTTATACTTTATTAGTAAGTTCTTACAGGTAAAATCAATTCGATAATTTCTCTGTGGTAGTCACTTGGCTGAATGATAAATGCTGTTAGTTCCCCAGAAAACTTAACGATAATTTCTTCAGCAGCAACAGCAGATACCGCATCTTTTAAATATTTACCAGATACAGAAATTTCAAATTTATCATCTTCTAATGTAGATGAAACTTTTAATTCTTCTACAGCACTTCCTAAATCTTTAGATTGAGAAGAAACTTCTAATAGATTATCAGTAACTACTAATTTAATAATATCATCTTTATCTTCTCTACTCATTAATGCAACCCTATCTACAGCATTAAAGAATTCTCTACTGTTTGCTACAAATGTACATTCAAAAACAGTAGGAATAAGTTTATTAGTATTAGGATAGTTTCCGCTAATTAATAATACTGTATAAACTACATTTTGGTAATAAAGAACTATTCTGTTATTTTCATAGAAGATTTCTACTTGATCTTTTCCATTTTCTATCATTCTTTGGAAATAAGTTAAAGCTTTTCTAGGAATAATTAAATTAAACTCTTTATTACTATCTTCATCATTAAGTGTAACTTGTCTTCTACTTAGACGATATGAGTCAGTAGCTGTAGCTGTTAAAATTTTGTTACTTAATGAGAAGTTTACCCCTTCTAAAATAGGTCTTTGATCATTAGGAGCTGTACAGAATACTGTTTCTTTAATAATATCATTAAAAACATTAGCTTCTAATTTAAGACTATTTTCTTTAGAAATAACTGGGAATTCTGGATAATCATTTGCATCATATCCTTTTACGTTAAATTCACTTTTTCCTGATTTAACTAATATATTATTTTCTATTGTTTCTATTTCTATTAAATCAGTAGGTGCTTTTCTAATAATTTCTATAAAATTACGAGATGGTAAAACTACTTGACCTTCTTCTTCAATAGTTATAATTTCTTTATCATCTTCATAACTATTTATTGAATATTCAACAGATACTAAAGAATCACTCGCTTTTAATATAAGTTGATCTTTTTCTAATTCTATTTTAATACCTTTTAAAATTTCAAAAAGAGAATTAGGTGCTATTACTCTTGATACGTGATTTAAGCCATCAAGAAAATTTGATTTAGTTATAGTAAATTTCATTTTTTCTCCTTATATATAATATATATTTAATAAAATAATAATAATAAGGCCTGTAAAAACTGTGGAAAACTAAAGATAGCTCAAAAATATTGAATTTTCACTTGTTAATAACTTGTTAAAAAAGTTTTGAATATCTATAGTAGAATTTAACAGGCTTTTAAATTTTTCCTAAACGTTCTTTTATTACTTCTATATCTTCAAAAATTTCAGGATTTTCATCTTTGCTAAGTTTTGCAATTTTATTAAATGAATAAAGAATAGAAGTATGATCTTTATTGAAGCAATCTCCTATTGAAGGGAATGATAAAGTTGTAAGTTCCCTGCATAGATAAATAGCTATATTTCTAACCTGAACGACTTCCTTTTTACGAGAAGATGAAAGAATATCATCAACCTTGATTTTATAGAAATCAGCACACACATTAATAATGTTCTCAGGTGAGATATTTTTTCTAGGTGAAGTTTTAGCACTTTTTAATATTTCCTCGGCAATACTAAGTGAAGGTTGTTCATGTTTAGATGTTGCCGTAAATTTAATACGCTTAAGAACTCCTTCAAGCTCTCTTATATTAGAAGATACGTTACTAGAAATATAAGTAAGTGTTTCTTCATCTAGTTTAATATCGAACTGTTCGCATTTAAATTTAATAATCGCCATACGAGTTTCGAAGTCAGGTGGTGTAATATCTGCAGTTATCCCCTGACTGAATCTAGTAACCAATCTATCTTCCAAATCATTAAGTTGAGATGGAGAGCGATCACTTATAAGAACGATTTGTTTTTGATTCATTTGTAGTTCATTAAATGTATGGAAAAATGCGTTTTGTGTTTCTGTTTTACCTGATAAAAATTGAATATCATCGATTAAAAGAGCATCTACATCACGGTATTTTCTTCTAAAGTCTTCATCCGCATTAGTATAATTGTTCTTGTCTTTCATTGGTTTAATAGAAGCAAGAAACTCATTTAAGAATTTTTCAGAAGATATACACTCTATTTTAAAATCAGGGAAATTAGCTTCCATTTCATTACCAATAGCATGAAGTAAGTGAGTTTTCCCTAGTCCAACACCTCCGTATATAAATAGAGGGTTGTATATTCCACCAGGAGAAACAGCTACGTTCCAAGCTATATTATGAGTAAAAGCATTCCCTTCCCCTACTACAAAGTTTTCAAATGTATAGTTTTTATTCAGCGTAGGGTTTTTTTTGCTCGCTATAATATTTTTATTAGGTTCAGGTTTTTTATAATCTTCTAGAGGGAAAGTTTGTTTTTGATAAAAATGTTGAGCTCCAGAAGGTTTGTCACCTTGAAGGAAATTCTGTCTAATTAAGTTTTCTGCTGCTGGTTTTTCATCATCAATATGAGGCGTAATTAGAGGAAGATCGTTATCAAGGGAAGTATATTCTATATTGAAATCAAATCCAGTATTTTTCTTTAGTATTTCTTTTAATTTTTGATCATAAGCACTTTGAATAAATTGAGAAATAAGGGCTTCTTTACTAGTAATAACAATAGATTTCTTCATAAAATCGACGTTATCGATAGAAGCACTAGAAAACCAGGTATCAAATACATGAGGGTCTACAGTGCTTTTTAGTTCACGAAGAATTATTTCCCATAAGAAATTAGAATTACTCAATGAAATACCTCCTTAAAAAAATATATAAATAATTATAGCATAAACTGTTAATAAAATAAAATGAAAGTTATTAACAAGTTGTTAACAGAAGTTTTTAACTATGTTAATAAAAAACTAAGAAAAAGCTGTGAATATGTTAAAATTAAATAAAAATAAATAAAGAGTAAAGAGTTTCTGATAAGTTATTAACAAAGATTAATACTGATAGAAATATAGATTAAGAGTTTTTCACACACAATTCACACCTGTGAATAACTTTTTCTTGTTAATTTGTGAATAACTTTTAAAATCTGTTAAAAACTCGTGAAATATATAATTTGTTTATTTCATGAATATAAGTTTTTAACAAAAAATTGTGAATAACTATTAATAAACTGTGAATAAGTATAACAGGAATATACTTAAATATTTTTTTATAGATTTTAAGGATTTATTAACAATTATATTAATTTTATGTGTTTTATTGTGAATCTATATTAATATGTTAAAAGAAATATTACTCATAAATAGTGATAAAATGACTGCCATTTAGAATATTTTTCTTTAAGAAAATATTTTTTTTGAAAAAATGAGGTTTTTGCTTGATAAATTATTTTAGATATGTTAAACTAATTCAGTTATTACATCTATCTAAGTTAAAGAAAAGAAAACTCGAGGAGGACAAAATGAAACGTACGTATCAACCAAATAAAAGAAAACATTCAAAAGTACACGGATTTAGAGCTAGAATGAGCACTAAAAACGGAAGAAATGTATTAGCAAGACGTAGAGCTAAAGGAAGAAAAGTTCTTTCAGCTTAATGTTTGCACTGAGGGTATCACGAAAGTGGTACCCTTTTTTTATTAGTCAGTCCTAAAAAATATGAAAGATAGTTGTAAAAAAGTAAATAAACTGTTAAAATATTAGTGTTAAGAAAGGTTTTAAAATGAAAAAAGAATATAGAGTAAAAAGAAGTCAAGATTTCGATAATATAATAAGAAAAAAACAATCTTTTGCGAATAGACAGTTTGTTATTTATTATCAAAAAAATAATTTAGACCATATGCGTTTAGGAATTTCTGTTAGTAAAAAATTAGGAAAGGCCTTCGAACGTAATAAAATAAAAAGATATATACGAGAAACTTTTAAAACAAGAAAAGAATATGTAAAAAACTATGATATAATAGTGATTGCAAGACCTGGTGCTAAAGAAATGCCGTTTTTAGAATTTGGTAGCAGCATCGATCATGTTTTAAAAAGATCAAAACTTATGAAAGCGAAGAGGAGTTAAGAATGGAAAAAGAATATTATTATATTGGAGCTACTGTAGATGAGGCTATTAAAAAGGGATTAAAAGACCTAGCTTTATCAGAAGATGCAGTGAAAATTGAAGTAATCGAAGGTGGTAGCACAGGTATCTTCGGATTATTCAAAAAAGAAGCAAAGGTAAAATTAATTCCATTAGATGAAGAATATAATAAAGAAGAAGCTGTTGTTAAAGTTATTGAAGTAGAGAAAAAAGAAGAACAAGTTGTAAAAGTTGAAAAAACTACAGAAGAAATTAAAGAAGTTAAAGTTGAAGAAATAACTGAACAAGAAGCTCATGATGAAAAAATAGAAATAGTTGAAGAAGAGACTGTTGTTGAAACTGAAGCAACAGAAACAGCTGAAGAGACAGTTAAAAAAGCTAAAAGAGAAGATTATATCGTAAAAAATCAAGACCGTATCGTAAGCTACTTACAAAATATCGTTATTGCGATGGGATATCCGGATGCTACTGTTGATTTTAGAGAAGATGGGAATCGTCATTTCACTTTAAATATTAAAACAGAAGAAAACACTAGTCTAATTATCGGAAAACGTGGTGTAACTTTAAATAGTTTGCAGTTTTTAGTTAATAACTTTGCTAAAAAATTCAGCTCACATTACTTCAGAATTGAAGTTGACTGTGATGACTACAGAGAAAACCGTAAAAAAACATTAGAAGACCTAGCATTAAACTTAGCTAAGAAATCTAAAAAAATCGGGAAACCAGTTGAATTAGAACCTATGACAAGCATCGAAAGAAAAATTATTCATAATGCTCTAACAGGTATTAAAAACGTTGAAACAGAATCACGTGGTGAAGAGCCACATAGATATTTAGTTATTACAGCTAAATAGGAGGTTTAATGAAGACAGTATTAATAGTTGATGATAGTTCTTATTATAGAAACCGTGGAGCAGAAGTTGTTAGTCGTGCAGGATATGAGTATTATTTTGCAGAAAATGGAGAACAAGCTGTGCGCATGTATAGAAGAATAAAACCAGATTTTGTAACAATGGATATTTGTATGCCGATAATGGATGGATTAGAAGCAACTAAAGAAATTTGTACGAAATTTCCTGGAGCTAAGGTGCTTATCTGCAGTAGTGTTGGACACGTACCTGTGTATAAAAGACAAGCCTTCGCAAACGGTGCTTGTGGAGTACTACCGAAAGAATATGATTTAGATGACTTAGAATTCGCTATTTCAGAAATTGAACTTATGAATGAGTAGTTTGGAGATTTATCCAAGCTACTTATTTTTTGATAGTGACTTAAAAACTGTGATTGCGGAGAAATCTATTTTATTAAGCTATCTTCATAAAGGTTATTAGATATCTAAAAAGTTGTTTAAAGTGAATCTAGATATCAATAAACCACAGAATCAATAAGTTCTGTTAAAATTTAGAACTTTTAGATTAAATCCTTAATCAGTTATGTAAAAATTGAGTCTAAAATGTAACTCGGTCGTATATAGAGAAAAATTCAAAGGAATAGTGTATAATAAATAGGATATGAATTTTTTATTAATATAAAAATTTAAAAGGAGTTTGAACAATGAGTGAAACAATTTGCGCTATATCGACAGCTCTAGGAGAAGGAGCTATAGGTATTGTTAGACTTAGTGGTGACGAAGCATTTAGCATTGCTGAAAAAATAGTTAGACTACCAAAAGGAAAAACTGTAGAGAGTCTAGCTAGTCACACTATAAATTATGGAAATGTAGTTGATCCAGCTACTAATGAAAAAATCGAAGAAATTATGCTTGTGAAAATGGTAGGTCCTCGTACATATACTACAGAAGACGTTATAGAAATCAATTGTCACGGTGGTATTGTAACGATTCAAAAAGTACTTGCACTTTGCTTAGAACATGGGGCTAGAATGGCTGAACCAGGTGAATTTACAAAACGTGCCTTCTTAAATGGTCGTATCGATTTAACGCAAGCAGAAGCTGTAATCGACTTTATTAAGAGTAAAACAGATGAGGCTAGTCAAATAGCTAACAACCAAATGCAAGGACGTTTATCGACGCTTATTAAACGTCTACGAGCTGAAATTTTAGATATACTAACAGTTGTTGAGGTAAATATCGACTACCCTGAATACGATGACCTAGAAATAGAAACGACAAAAACTATTCTTGAAAAATCAACAAGTATTAGAAATAGTTTAGAAAGTCTATTAGAAACATCAAAACAAGGGAAAATAATTAAAGAAGGAATAAATACAGCGATTATTGGGCGACCTAATGTAGGTAAGAGTTCACTGTTAAATAACCTACTGCAAGAAAATAAAGCTATCGTAACTGATATCGCAGGAACAACTCGTGACGTACTAGAAGAGTACGTGAATATTAAAGGAGTACCTATTAAATTAATCGATACAGCTGGAATTCGTGAAACAGATGATATCGTAGAACAAATAGGTGTTAAACGAAGTAAAGAAGCTTTAGAAAAAGCAGATTTAGTATTA
Organism: Gemella sp. 27098_8_155; assembly: GCF_041433725.1. Lineage (NCBI taxonomy): Bacteria > Bacillati > Bacillota > Bacilli > Caryophanales > Gemellaceae > Gemella > Gemella sp. 27098_8_155. The sequence goes on along the minus strand of NZ_JAPWCA010000015.1, from coordinate 35,815 downwards.
TTCTTATTAAATAGTAGTGAAGAACTAACAGAAGACGATAAAGAGTTATTGAAACTAACAGAAGGGAAAACAACTATTGTAATATTAAATAAATTAGATTTAGAGACAAAAATCGATATTGCAGAAGTTGAAAAATTAGCGTACAACCACCCTATTATAAAAACATCTATGACAACATATAAAGGAATAGACGAACTAGAGAAAAATATAAGAGACTTATTCTTCGGTGGAGCTGCTCGTCCAAAAGATGCAACATATTTATCAAATACACGTCAAATCAACCTTATTCAACGCGCTTTAGCTAGTTTAAATGATGCTATAGGTGCTGCTGAATTAGGATTAGAAGTAGACATGGTATTAATAGATTATACAAATACATTCAATCTATTAGGAGAAGTCATCGGAGAAAACTCTGGTGATGAGCTGATAAATGAATTATTCAGCAGATTCTGTCTAGGAAAATAAAATGTTTCACATGAAACATGAAACAAAAAGGAGAACGAAATGAAATGTATAAGTTTTAACGTCAATGGTCTTAGAGCGATCGTTGGTAAAAATTTTGAAGAAGATTTTTACCAACTAGATGCGGATTTCTTTTGTTTACAAGAAACGAAGATGCAAGCAGGCCAATTAGATTTACAATTTGATGGTTATTATAGTTATTTCAACTATGCTGAGCGTAAAGGATACTCAGGAACTGCGATATATACTAAACACGAGCCATTAAATGTAACATACGGAATAGGAATAGAAGAACACGATACAGAAGGTCGTGTAATTACACTAGAATACGATAAATTCTTCTTTATCACTGTATATACGCCGAACTCAGGTAGTGAACTTAAGAGATTAGAATACCGTATGAGTTGGGAAGAAGACTTTAAAAATTACTTATTAGAATTAAATAAAACTAAAGGTGTAGTTGTTTGTGGAGATTTAAATGTTGCTCACACAGAAATAGATTTAAAAAATCCAAAAACAAACACAAAAAATGCAGGATTCACCCCAGAAGAAAGAGAAAAATTCACGAAGTTATTAGATGCAGGATTTATCGATACATTTAGATATTATAATCCTGATTTAACAGGTGCATACTCTTGGTGGAGTTATCGCTTTAATGCACGTAAAAACAATGCAGGATGGAGAATTGATTATTTCTTGGTAAGTCGTGACTTAGAAGAATACTTAGAAAGTGCTGCAATCCATCACGAAATATTTGGTAGTGATCACTGTCCTGTTGAGCTTGTATTAAAAGACAATTTGTTGTAAAATATAATATGCGTTATGGATAAACCATGACGTATATTTTTAATTATTAGGCTTTAAAGTTAAGAATGATGCTGAAATAGATATTGACCAAAAAGTCCTAAATTTTAAAAAGTGTATATTATAATTCATATATGCAATGGCTTATTGATATCTAAATTCGTTTTATAAAAGCTTTTTGATAGCTTATAAACCACTGCGGGAAGTGACTCGACAAAATCTTGTTTCTTAAGAAATCACGATTTTTGAGTCACTCCCATATTAAATAAAAATGAACGGAGGCGACTTAATAAGAATAAATTATAATTTTAAGTTACATCCCTTATTAATTTTTAGAAAAGAGGTAATTTATGGGACCAAAATTCTATATAGAAGACGTATATGATTGCGATTCACAATATACTATTGATTATATAAAATTCGATGAATTAGGGAAAATAGATATTGTGAGAGAAACATACGGACGAAATTATTTAGTAGAAAGAGATATACAGTTACCAATTTTTGAAACAGAAGAAGAATATATTGATTATTTAGCGGAAAAAGATATAATAGACCCATATTTTTCAGATATTCTTCATAAATTAGTAGGGCATACACCTGAAAATGTAATAATAGATGAAGTATCTTTAAATAATGCGTTATTCATAGGTGATCCTAGAGGTGCTGATAGACCTGGTGGATTTAAAGATGCCTTCGAGCTACTTATGGAAGCGACAATGATATGGGAATTCTCCGCTATAGATGCTATGGAAAAAACTATGCAGGTAATAAGGACTCTCCTACGCGATAAAGAGCATAGATACCAAGAAAAACTAATTAGAATAACATAGGTGAAAATATGTTAAGAAAAACAAAAAAAGATGAATTAGAATTTGTAATGATGATAATAGAAGAAGGTAGAGAGTTTTTAAAAGAACAAGGTGTAAATCAGTGTCAACATGGTTCCCCTAGTCGAGATATGATTATTAATGATATCAATGAAGGGATATCATATATATACGAAAAATCAGGTAAGCTAGTTGCTACAGCTATGCTTACTACTTTCGATGAAGATTATGAAAACTACCCTACTTTTTGGTCGGAAAATTCTAGTTATTTAGCTATTCATCGATTAGCTACAGCAAAACAATTTTGAAATCAAGGGATTATGCGTGAATTTATGGAGGCTATCCATTTTTTTGCTAAATCTCAAAATATAAAATTTTTGAGAATAGATACGCATTTTGACAACAAAATAATGAAAAAATTTTTAAGTAACCTCGGATTCGAAAAAAGAGGTATAATAAAATTATCTATAAAAAATATTTTAGATGATAAAGAAAGAATAGCGTATGAGTTAAAAATAGAATAATATAAATGTTTCACGTAAAACAAAAGGAGTGATAGGTTTGAAATTTTATTCTTATGAATATTTATTGAATAAAATAGATCAGAGTAATACTATAACATATGTAACAGGAGGATTCTTACTATTAATAATAATAGTATCACTATTTAAGTATTATAAAAATAGACAAGATAGCAAGTATAGAGAATTAGCTATCATAATGATATTAGGTATCTTTTTATTAATCGGGATACAAGTAAGTGATTATCAAAGTAATAGTATATCAGCTAATCAGTATAAAAGCTCTATTGAATTTATTGAGGGAGTTTCAGAAAAATTAAATATTGACAAAAAACATATCTATATAAATAGTGAAGCCTCTATAGAAAATTCATTTTTAAAAATAGATGATAACTACTATAGAGTAATAAGTAACGGAAAAAAGGGTGATTATTTACTAGAGAAAATAGAATTGGTAGAACCAATTGTTGAAAAAGTGGAGGTGAAAAGATAATGCAACTTTCATATATAGATATAGCAATAAAACTAGCTTTAGGTTTATTATCGCTTGTAATAGTAATTAATATATCAGGAAAAGGAAATTTAGCACCAACTTCAGCGAGTGATCAAGTTCAAAACTATGTACTCGGGGGAATATTAGGAGGGGTAATATATAGTCCATCAATTTCTATTTTACAATACTTCAATATATTATTAATATGGATAATTTTGGTATTAGGTCTGAAGTGGTTAAAAACAAATAACTCATACTTAAAAAAAATGCTAGACGGAGAACCTACAACAATAATAAAAAAAGGAAAAATAGATGTAGAAGCAACAAGAAAAGCTGGTTTAACAGCACAAGACATAGCTTTTAAATTAAGAACACAAGGTGTTTATAGTATTCAAAAAGTAAAAAGAGCGGTTTTAGAACAAAATGGACAACTAATTATAATACAACAAGGTGAGGAAAATCCTAAATATCCGGTAATTACTGATGGAACGATCCAACATGGTACATTAGAATCGATGGATAAAACAGAAGAATGGTTAAAAGAAACTTTATTGGAATTAGGATATGAAGACACATCTAAAATATTCTTAGCAGAGTATGACAAAGGACAATTACATATAATTGAATACTAATATAATTTGTTTTTTAAATGAAATTAAAAATTTTAACAAGACAATAACAAATTAATTAAATAAGAAAATAATAATATCGATTAATATAACAAAAAGTAAAAGCAGGAAATTGAAAAAATCAATTTTCTGCTTTTAAAAAACTATTTTTCAGCATTAATAAAATCGAAAGAAGAATCTTCTTGGAATTTTTTAACGACATAAGAGCAAGTTGCGATAATTTTTTTATTTTGTTCTTGCATATCTTTAACAAGAGCGTCTAATAACTTCCCAGCTACCCCTTGACCTCGAAGAGATGAATCAACAAAAGTATGATCTGCAACAACTACATTAGGATTGCTAGTATTAGAATAAGTAATTTCAGCAATAACCCTACCATTTTCATCATATTTAACGAAACCATTATTTGTTTTAGTAAATTCCATATAAACCTCCTAGAAAAATCATATAATAATATGAGTGTTATTACTGTTATTATATCATAAAAAAAGAGGAAAAGATGTGTAAATGAATCAATGGAGAGGCAGAGAATGTAAAAAAAAGGAGAAGAGGTTTATGAAGAAGGGATAAAATGTATGTATTTTACAAGAAACTCATTAAATAGTATTTTAGAGAAAAGGATGTGTTATTTATGATTAAAGAAGTAAAAGGAAATACAAAATTGGAACACTATGGAGATTCTTTTATAGCAAGAATACCCGATAATATTATAGATTTGTTGGTTTTAGAAAATAATCAGAAGTTCTTAATTTCTATACAAGGAGAATCAATAGTGTTAGCTCCAGAAGTAAAACAACTAAATACATTCTCTAATTGGGAGGATAATTGGGAGGATAATGGTATTCGTCACAAGGAACTGGACTGGGGAGAAATTAAAGGAAATGAAGGAAAGTATTAAAGTAGGAATAATATATTTAACTATTCGGTTAAAACAACGTTTCTCTACTCTTTTCTCCTTTTTTTTATTACTCGCACAGTTATTATTTCACTTTATTCTATTCTATATTCCCCTACTTTTCTTCGTTTTATATTGTTATTTTGATATTTTTTTATTTTTGATTTTTCCACCCTTTTTTCTTTATTTTTTTAGTAGACTTTTTCCTGTTTTTAAAATTCCACGCAAAAAAATAAGAAGTGATAATTTCTTAAATTGAAATAAATAGTTTCACTAGATTTTTATTTTTTGAATAATAAATAAATTAAAATATTTCTATAAGATTTTTTGTTTAACATTTTATAGAAGGAAAATAAAACGTTTTAATTTTTTTAAAAAAGTTATTGACAAATATTGAAAACGGGTGTACAATTAGTTTAATTTAATACATAAACGTTGAAAAGATAAGTAAATTAATATGTAGCTACAACAGAGAGTTATTGGATGGTGTGAAATAACAAGGTGATGATTAATTGAAAATGGTCTTAGAGTTTTGTTTATCTAATAGGTAAGCACGTAGGTTGTACGATATAGGACACAGTATAAACATGTACTGAATAAGGTACTAATCGCAAGATTAGTATAAACTAGAGTGGTAACGCGAAATAAGATGATCGCCTCTATTACATATGTAAATATGTAGTAGAGGTGTTTTTTTATTATCTAAAACACAGAACTTATCAAAACGTAGAAAAGAGGAAAAAAATATTATGACAAGAAAATTTAGTTTTGAAACATTACAATTACACGCAGGACAAACAGTTGGAGACACAAAAGCAAGAGCTGTACCAATTTATCAAACAACATCTTTTGTATTTGATGATACTCAAGATGCTGCAGATTCATTTGCATTAAGAAAAGCTGGGAATATTTATACTCGTATTACAAACCCTACTACAGCTGTTTTCGAAGAAAGAATTAACGCTTTAGAAGGTGGTGTTGGAGCATTAGCTGTTGCTTCAGGAATGGCTGCAATTACATACGTATTCTTAACATTAGCTCATGCTGGAGATCACATCGTATCTTCTAAAAATGTGTACGGAGGAACTTATAACCTGTTAAAACTTACATTACCTCGTTATGGAGTAGATGCAACTTTTGTAGATCCAGATAACTTTGAAGAAATTGAACAAGCTATTACAGATAAAACTAAAGCACTATTTGTAGAAACTTTAGGAAATCCATTAGCAAACGTAGCTGATTTAGAAAAATGGGCTGAAATTGCTCATAAACACAAAATTCCATTAGTAGTTGATAACACATTTGCTAGTCCATATTTAATCAATGCATTTAGTCATGGTGTAGATATTATCGTTCATTCTGCGACTAAATTTATCGGAGGACACGGTACATCAATCGGTGGAGTTATCGTAGACAGTGGTAAATTCGACTGGGAAGGTAGCGGAAAATTCCCTCAATTAGTAGATGAAGATCCAAGTTACCACAACTTAAGTTACACAAGAGATGTTGGTGCTGCAGCATTTATTACAAATGTAAGAACACAATTATTACGTGATACAGGAGCAGCATTATCACCATTCAATGCATTCTTATTATTACAAGGATTAGAAACATTATCTCTAAGAGTAGAACGCCATGTAGAAAACACTAAAAAAGTAATAGACTTCTTAGAAAAACACCCTAAAGTAGAATCGATCAACTATCCTGGATTAGAAGGAAATAAATACTATGAATTAGCTAAGAAATACTTACCAAAAGGTAGTGGATCAATCTTCTCATTCGATGTAGTTGGTGGAGAAGAAGCTGCACGTAAAGTAATTGATAGTTTAGAAATATTCTCTAACTTAGCGAATGTAGCAGATGCGAAAAGTTTAGCAATTCACCCTGCTTCAACTACACACGGTCAATTAAGTCCAGAAGAATTACAATACACAGGAATTACTCCTGCGCAAATCAGACTATCAATCGGTCTAGAAAATGCAGATGACTTAATCGAAGACTTACGTTTAGCATTAGAAAATATCTAAGAGAAAAGTTTCACGAGAAACAATAATTTAAAATAATTAATATTTTATTAAAATTTGTGGATTAAGACAGATTACTAAACACCCTTGACAGCCATTTATTTTAATACTATATATTTAAAATAACATCTTAATCCACAATTTTCTCTTTTTGAGTAGAGGTTGTTTGGGAGCACGAAATAGAAGCGAGGCAGCGTGGAAATTTCATTTAAACTCCTTCCTAGACAATCTCTGCTTTTTATTTTTCAAGAAATATAGAGAAAGATATATTTTTTAATAGAATATATATTAAGAAGGATGTTTGTGATATAATTTTAGTAATAATAGTAACTAAGGGGTGAAAACATGTATAAAGTAATGATAGTAGAAGATGACGAAATAATTTCAAATTCAATAGCTGGATATCTACAAAAATGGCAATACGCTACGCATGAAGTCGTAGATTTTCAAAATGTAGTTAAGGAATTTGTGGAACAATCACCGGATTTAGTATTAATGGATATTAATCTCCCCTACTTTGATGGTTATTATTTCTGTGAGGAGATTAGGAAGTTGTCGAAAGTGCCGATAATTTTTATTTCATCTGCGAATGATGATATGAATATTGTTATGGCTATGAATATCGGTGCAGATGATTTTATAGAAAAACCATTTAAGTTAGTTGTCCTAAAGGCAAAAATAGAAGCTCTACTCCGCCGCGTTTATAATTTTAGTGGATCTTCGAATCTTGTAGTGTATAAGGATGTAATTTTTGATATGAGCCGTGATGAGGTGAAATATCAAGATAATCTCGTTGAACTAACAAAAAATGAAAGTAAAATTCTTACAGTATTATTAGAAAATAGAGAAAAAATAGTAACAAGAGAAGAAATAATTACCGCCTTATGGCAAAATGATAACTTTATAGATGAAAATACTTTGTCGGTGAATATAAACAGACTGCGTTCTAAGTTAAAAAGTATAGGAATAGATGAATTTATTACTACTAAAAAAGGTAAAGGATATATAGTCTAATGGAAATATTAAAAAGTTATTTAAAGAAAAACACAAAAGTTTATATTTTATTCGTAGTTTTTATTGCTATATTTTTCATTATGTTTTATTTATATAATTTGCCACTAGAAGCTCTAATATATACGGGAAGTTTTTGTTTTTTAGCAGCGCTTGTAGCTAGCTTTTCAGATTTTGTTAATTATAGAGAAAGTTATAAAAAATTAAAATTCCTAGAGAAAAATATTCTAAATGATCTTGAAGATTTACCGAAGAGTTTGGATATTAGGATTGACTATTATCATAAAATTATAGAGAAATTATATGAAGAGTTAGAGAAATTAACTCAGGAGAATCGACAAAAAAACACAGACATGGTTGATTACTATAGTATGTGGGTTCATCAGATAAAAACGCCGATTGCTGCGATGAATTTCTTATTAGATAATGAAGAAGTAGATCGAAAAATCTTACAGCAAGAATTGTTTAAAATAGAACGTTATGTTGAGATGGTTCTGACGTATATAAGATTAGATAGCATATCATCAGATTACGTTATTACTAAGATTAATCTCGATGAAGTGGTGAAAGATAGTGTAAAAAAATATGCAACTATCTTCATTAATAAAAAGATAAAATTAAATTATGTTTCACATGAAACAATGGTAATTAGTGATAAAAAATGGTTGAGTTTTGCCTTCGAACAAATACTAGGTAATAGTGTGAAGTACTCTAGCGCTGGTGGAGAAATTAAAATAAAAACCTGTGAAAATAAACTGGTTATAGAAGATAACGGTATGGGTATTAAAGAAGAAGACTTACCTCGAATTTTCGAAAAAGGTTTTACAGGTTTTAATGGAAGATACGAAAAAAAATCTAGTGGGTTAGGTTTGTACTTATGTAAAAAAACTCTAGATAAACTAGGTCATCATATTGAAATTTCTTCAAAAGTAGGAGAAGGAACTAGGATAGAAATCACATTCCCGAAAGAAGATACTTTAAGGGATTAGATGAAAATAAATAAGGAATCCTCTTGAGAGTTATATTATGAATTTAACTTTTAAGCGGATTTTTTAATTTCACAAGTGAGACTAGATATAAATTGATAAACTCCTAAAGTAAGTTAGTTGTAACCTCGACAGAAGCTACTCGATATATGCGAGTGACTCAAAAATCATGAGTTAGAAGAAACACGATCTTGTTGAGTTACTTTCTTCAGTGGTTTATTAGATATCTAAAAAGCCACTTGATATATATATTATAATAAAGAAAAAAATATTTTCTAACAAATAAAGTAAATTATCTGAAAACTATCTTGTTTAAATTAGGTATATTTGATAGAATATTAGTAAGGTATAAGGAGGGAAAAGATGAAGCAGTATTTAAAGAAAAGATATTTAGAAAATAGTTTGTTGCTTTTACTAATTATTTTTGGAGGAGCATGTAAGGTTGTCGCTGCGTATTTTATAGGGGATGGATTTAACGAATTAATTAAGTCGAATACCGATGGCTTTTTCTATAATATAGCCTATGCAGGTATAGTGTTTTTATTATATTTAGTTTCTCTTTATATAAAAATTCCATATGAAAACTATGTAGTACAAAAAATGATAACCGACATTCGATATGATGTCGTTGATGCAATTTCTAAAAATAACTATGCTAATTTTAATAAGAAAAATAGCGGAGATTACATATCATGGCTTAGTAATGATTTGATGATTGTCGAGGAAAAAGGATTTGGTAATTTTTATCAAAGTATTACAGCGATAATAGAGACGCTTTTAGCTATAGTCGGACTGCTTGCATTCCACTGGTCGATTATCGTTTTCTCTATAGTAATGAGTGTTCTTACATTAGTTTTACCAGCTCTTGCTCAAAAATCTATTCAGAATAAAGCTCAGAGATACTCAGGCTCGTTAGAAAACTTAATAAGTAAAAATACAAATTACTTACAGGGATTCGATAGTTTATTATCTTTCAATAAACTAGGAATTCTGAAAAAAATCGTAGTAAACTCTTCTAATGAAGTATTAAAAGAATCTGTGTCTCTAAGAAAAAGTGTCGGATTAGCCGGAGTTCTAGGTGGTTTAGGAAATTTAGTAGGGCAAGTTGGTGTAGTATTACTAACAGGAATACTGGCTCTAAAAAATATTGTAGGCTTTGGTTCTATTTTAACCGTAGAGTCACTAACATCTACGATTTTTAATTCAGTAGGAAATATTATGAATATTACGGTAGAGTTAAATATCGTAGTGCCGATCTTTGAGAAATTCGAGAAATTCAAAGAGGAGGCTAAGGTAATTAATGACCAAGATACTAGCAAAAAATCATTAAATGAAGAAATTGAAACTATAGTATTAGAGGATGTTTCTTATAAATATGAAGAGAAAAGTGTATTAAAAAACATCACGTATGCATTTAATAAATATGGTAAATACGCTATTGTCGGAGAAAGTGGTAGTGGAAAATCTACATTGTTAAAATTATTGACTGGAAGAATAGAAAATTACGAAGGTGCAATTAAATTTAACGGAGAAGAACTAGATGTTCTTAATAAGCATAGCCTGTATGATAAGATGCTATATATTCCGCAAGAACCGTATATTTTCACAGAAAGTCTAAGATTTAATATAACGCTAGGTGATGATTATGCTGATGAAAAAGTTAAAGATGTGTTGGAAAGTGTAGGACTAGGAGAGTTTCTGACAAGTCTTGAGGACGGCTTAGATACTGAACTTGTAGAAGGTGGTAAGAATTTATCAGGTGGTCAAAAACAAAGAATAGCCTTAGCTCGTGGAATTATTAGGGAGAAAAAAGTAGTGTTGTTAGATGAGATAACTTCTAATTTAGATAAGGATAATGCAGAGAAAATAGAAGAACTTCTATTAACTAACCCAGAATTAACGGTAATTCTAATAACGCACAGACTAGATAGCAACTCAGAACAAAGATTCACAGATGTATTACGATTATAATTTCCCAGGAAATAAAGTAGAACCACTCCTTTGAAATCAAATAAAAAGTAATAAATATCCCAATCTTACAAAAGTGTAAGGTTGGGAGCTTTTTTGTAAGGAAAATCGATAGAATCTGTAAGAAAAGTAAGGTAGAATATAAATATAAACAACGAGGAAGTTGTAGAAAAGTTCGAACTAGGAAGATAAGATAAAAAGAATTCAGGAGTGATAAAAATGTTATTAGAAGTCAACAATGTAAGAAAAGTTTATACGACAAGATTAAGTACTCAAAGTACAGAAGCATTAAAAAATGTAAATTTCGCAGTAGATAATGGTGAATATGTAGCGATTATGGGTGAGAGTGGAAGCGGTAAGACTACTTTACTAAATATTATCGCAACATTCGATAAGGCAACATCAGGAAATGTGAATTTAAACAATTTAGATTTAAGCAAGTTGAAAGATAAAGACTTAGCGAATTTCCGACGTGACAATCTAGGATTTGTCTTCCAAGATTTCAATCTACTTGATAATTTTTCTATAAAAGATAATATCTTATTACCGTTAGTACTGGCTAATAAAAAATATAAAGATATGGAAAAAAGATTAGAGAAAGTAACTAAACCTTTAGGAATTGATAAATTAATCAACAAGTTTCCATATGAAGTATCTGGTGGTCAACGTCAAAGGGTAGCGGTAGCTCGTGCGATTATTACGAACCCGGCTCTGATTTTGGCGGATGAACCGACAGGAGCGCTAGATTCAAAATCAACAGATCAACTGTTAGAAGTTTTTGAAAAACTTAATAATGCAGGACAAACAATAATTATGGTTACGCACTCTGTGAAAACAGCAGCTCGTGCTAAACGTGTATTATTTATTAAAGACGGGGTAGTCTTCCATGAACTTAGAAAAGGAAATGCGACTACGAGTGAGATGTTCCAAAAAATTAATGATACGTTAACTTTAATGCAGGCAGGTGAGTAAGATGAGCTTCTTTTATAGCAAATTTGCTTTAAACAACCTTGTAAAAAACAAAAGATTTATAGTACCTTATGTGTTATCAACAATTTTTACAATAATGTCGTTTTACATACTTTCATCTCTAGCTTTTGGGGATAATTTAAACAAACTTCCTAATGGAATTGATGCGACAAAACAGGTATTAAGTTTGGGAATAATTGTAATAGCGATTTTTTCTACAATATTCTTATTTTACACTTATAGTTTTTTAGTAAAACGTAGGGTAAAAGAATTTGGATTGTATTCTGTTTTAGGTATGACGAAAAAACAAATAGCGAAAATTCTAGTGTTAGAAACAATATTTATCGCTGTAACTACAATAGTGTTAGGAATTGGATTAGGAATAATTTTTGATAAACTTATGCTGTTAGTACTATTAAAATTATTCTCAGCAACGGTTACTTTCGGCTTTAGTATTACGCCGATAGCTGTAGTATTCTCAGTATTATTATTCGGAGGAATATTCTTCTTATTATTACTTTATACTGTTATAAAAATTGCTAGACTTAGAATTGTAGCCTTATTAAAAGATGAGAATAAAGGTGAAAAAGAACCGAAATCTAGATGGATTCTAGCGATAATCGGGTTAGCATTAATCGGTTATGGATATTACACAGCACAAACGGTACAAAATCCTGTAAAAGCATTATTAGTATTCTTTTATGCTGTAGTTGCGGTAATTATAGGTACGTATCTAGTATTTATGGCAGTTAGTATCACAGTACTAAAAATTATGAAAAATAATAAAAACTTCTACTATAAACCTAAAAACTTCATCAGCGTTTCTGGTTTATTATACAGAATGAAGAGAAACGCAGTAGGATTAGCGAATATCTGTATATTATCTACTATGGTTCTTGTAACTATGGGATCAACATCGGCATTATATGCAGGTATGGAAAAATCTTATAATGAAAGATTCCCAAGACAATTAATGGTCGCAGGCTATAATTCTACTAATGAAAAACTAAAAGAAATCGAAAATAATGCAAAATTATCAGCTAAAGAAGCGGGAACTGAAGTACAAGATCTAGTATCATATAATTCATTACCTATGGTAGGAAGATTAGTTGAAGATAAATTTAATTTTGAATCAAATGTAGGTGTAGACTTAAGTAATGTTAAAATGATAGTTGTTTTACAATTAAAAGATTATAATAAGTTCGCTAATAAAAATAAAACATTAGAAAGTAATGAAATTTTATTACATATCGACAAAAAAGGAAACTACAATCATAATAGTATTTCTCTAAATGGTAGTGATTATAAAATTAAAGAAAAATTATCTGAGTTTCCGGGAACAATAGGTTCGGATACCGCAAATATTATGGATACATATTATGCTGTTGTTAAAGATGAGAAAGAAATAACTAAATTAGCTACAAAACTAACAGAGTTAAGTAGTAAAGAGTTAGAAAAAAGAGGGATTAGTATACAAACAGGTACTCCTACACTTCAAAACTACGTTGCCTTCAATATCAAAGATACAACTAAAGAAGCTAAGGTAATCGAAAGCTTTAAAAAACTAGAAAAACAAAGTGGTATAGAAATAGAAGGTAAAGAAGAAAATAAACTTACATTCAGAGGAGTATTCGCATCATTCCTATTCATCGGGGTGTTCATAAGCTTTATCTTCGTAATAAGCCAAGTGGTAATCATGTACTACAAACAAATCTCAGAAGGATATGAAGATAAAGGAAACTTTGAAATCATGAGAAAAGTAGGTATTACAGATAAACAGATTAAACAATCAATAAGATCACAAGTACTGTTAATCTTCTTCTCACCGCTAATTATAGCGACATTACACACTATAGTAGCATATCCATTTATCGAGAAAATTTTAAGATTATTCTTAATAACAGATAATAGCATATTCTTACAGGCGCTTGCTGTGACAATCGTAGTATTCGCAATCTTCTATCTAATAGTTTATGCAATAACATCAAAAATTTACTATAGAATTATAAAAGAATAGACGAAAAAAACTCCAGAGGAAAAATCTGGAGTTTTTTGTTTTAAGACATATCACCAAAATAAGAGAATTATTGTTGAGGTTCTTTACTATTTTTCTCTTTTAGATATGAAAGATAAGATAATGTTAAAGATCTCATAGTTTCATTATTTTCTAATGAGAATATACTAATAGCTTTGTTACAAGAGTTAATAGCATCTTCAATAAGTTTTTGCTCTTCAAATAATCGTGCTTGTAAATAATAATTATCTCCTAGAAGATAAAAAGATTTATTTTCTAGAGCTTTAGTAATAGCGATAGAGTTCCAATACGTTGCATCGTTAAATTTAGTTAAGATTCCATAGATACGCGCAATAGAATAATAGAATGGTTGTTCAGAACTTGTATTTTGAATAATTTTTATATATGGTAAAACTTTTTTATACCAAAGAAGAGCATCTTCAAATAATTCTTTTTCTGAATAAAAATTCCCCAAAGTATTACATATATCACAATATAAAATACAACCAACTTCTACTTTTGCTATCAATGTCTTTAGATTTTTAATCGCAAGCTCCAGCTGATTATTTATATGATATGTTGTGATAGCTTGAAACCATTCAAAATATAAAATATTTTCTGAATCAAGAGTGTTTTTATCAATGGAAGATAAAACAAAATCTAGTGTCTTATAATCTCGTTTATAAAGTAATTCCATAAGTTCATTAACTTTGAAGTTAGAAGGTTGATATTCTTTAGTATCGATATCAAATAATGCTTCTATTTCACTAGTTGGAATATTTAATTTTTTTATGATTTTGAAAAATATATCTATAGAAGGAGTGACTTCTCCTTTTTCTAACCTACTGATAATAGTTTGAGTACAAATACCTTCAGCTAATTTTTTTTGAGACATATTTAGTGATTTTCGTTTGGTTTTTATTAAGTCAGCTAATTTAAGTTTCAAAGTTTATCCGCTCCTAAGAATTAATCAAATATTACTATAATAATACTATAAATCTACTTGTAAATCAATAAACTAGAAATATATAAGTATAATTAAAACACAATAGTGTTAAAAATATATAAATATAGTGTTGACTATCTTTGTTATCTCTGATAAAATTTATATAATAAATATACTTTTAGAGTCAGAATGAAAAAAAGGCTTTAAACTATAGTATTAGGGGTGAAGATCATGTTTAAGTTATTATTTAAACAAAAATATAGCATACTAGTATTTATTATTACAGTATTATGCGCAGCAACACAGGTTGCGACGTCTTATGGATTTAGTTTGATTATCCAAGCGACGGTAGATAAAAATTTAAGATTTATGGTGTCGGCGACTATTGCAGTTATGTTGATATATGTTGTTTTAAATACGTTGGGTTATTTCAGAGCGATATACGTTGAAAAATTGATTCAAAATTTTTCTACAAGGCTTAGAAAAACAGCAATTGCGGATTTCAAGAAAAAGTTAGTCTATAACGAAAAACATAATAATGGAGCAGAATGTATAGCTTTAAATACTACTGATATCCAGCAGTTTGAGCAATATGCGGCTAATTGTTTATTTGCGATTTACAGTATATCTTTAGTTGTTATCTCAACAATTGTATTACTTAAGGTGAATATTACGTTATTTATTATCTCACTTGCATTGTCTTTATTAATGATGGTTCTACCTAAGTATTTCAACAAGGCGATAAAAACAACGACAAAAGACATTTCAAAAGCTACAGAAGATTTCAATAAGGATTTAGAGAATGCGCTGGCTAGTTCAGAAATGCTAAACAACTTTTCTGCGTTGAATTTATTAGATAGAATTGTAAATGTAGGTTCAAAAAATATAAAAAATGCTAAAGTTAATAGAAAAAAATCTATTATGACTTTACAAGGATTGAATGTGACATTAAATGCAGGTAACCAAATCGCATTGATTTTCATAGCGGGATATTTCGCATATAAAGGGTATATTGAATTTGCGATGATATTTGCGATATCAGGTTATACAGGGGAATTCTTTGGAGGATTGACAAAAGTAATCGAACTATATCCGAATTTCGCTTCTGCAAATGAGTTACTGAATAAGTACCCAGAACTTAAAGAAGAGAAAAGTTTACCGAGAGTAGAAAAATTAGATAAGGCGATTGTAGTTTCTAATGTTAAATATAACTATCCAGATAAAACGGTAGAATTTCCTAATTTAACTTTTGAGAAAAACAAGAAGTATTTAATAAAAGGAAAAAGTGGTAGTGGAAAATCAACATTGATAAATATTTTAAATGGTGATTTGAAGAACTATGAAGGAAGTGTAGAATGGGATAATAGAGAATTAAAACAATTTGATATTAAATCGGCAATTTCTACGATGAATCAAAAAGTGCAATTGTTAAATTTATCGATCAAGGATAATATTATTTTAAACAAAGAATATAACGACAAGTTGTTTAGAGAAGTTCTGGAAAATTGTAAGTTAGTTGATGTTATTGATAATTTAGAAGAAAAAGAAAATACAATACTAGACAATAAAAACTTAGCTTTATCAGGTGGACAGCTGCAGAGATTAGGATTAGCGAGAAGTTTATATCATAAAAAAGATGTATTCATAATTGATGAAGGTACAGCTAATTTAGATAGTAAGTTGGCAGATGATATTGAGGAAATAATATTAAAAGATAAAGAATCTACAGTCATTATGATAACTCATAGAAATAGTGAAAAAATCGAAAACTTAGCAGATAAAGTAATAATATTAGGTAGCTAGATGAAAAAGAGGGTGGGAGTGACTCAAAAATCGTGATTTCTTAAGAAACAAGATTTTGTTGAGTCTTCCCTGAACCTTCTTTTTTATTGTGTAGCTATGGATTTTTATTCTTATAAATATAGAAAATGTAAGAACAAAAATAGGGCAGCACCTTCCTCTTGAATTAATGTGTATAAATGTGTATAATAAAGATAAGGAGGACAATACAATGCCAATGACATCTAAAGAGATGATTAAGCTTTTAGAAGCGAATGGCTTCATTTATGTAAAAAGTGGTGATGGTTCGCATAGAAAGTTTAGGAATCCCAAGACTGGTAGGGTAACACAAGTTCCGTTTCATAATCGTGCTTTAGGAAAAGGTCTAGAACATAGGATTTTGAAACAGGCGGGATTGAAATAGTTCCCGCTCCTTATTTTAATAATAGGAGGTATTATTATGAATGTAGTCTATCCTGCTGTATTTTATAAAAATATAGAGAATGACGGATATACAGTGGTTTTTCCTGATTTAGATTTTGGTGCTACTGAAGGAGAAAATTTAAAAGATGCATTTTTTATGGCTAGTGATTATTTAGGTGCTTGGTTGTATGAGTATTATATTGATGGAAAAGAGTTTCCGATAGCAAGAGATATAAAAGATTTAGAAATTGAAGAGGATGAGTTCTCAATAAAAGAGGCTAGTTTTGTAAGTTTAGTTGGTGTTGATATGCTAGAATATGCAAGAAAATCAGAAGTAAAAACAGTAAGAAGAAATGTATCGATACCAAGTTATTTAAATGAGTTAGCAAAAAGAAATAATATAAACGTAAGCCAATTATTACAAGAAGCGTTAAAAGAAGAATTTAGTATGTAAATATAAAGACAGCAATTCAGAAAAATAATAAAGCTGAGTTGTTGTCTTTTTCTAATGGACACACAACGATAAAAGCACCAGGGAAGTGTCCATTCAAGAAAGACAACCCAGAAAAAGACTTTCCAACGTTTGTCCTCTTACAAAGAACAATAAGGTGAAAATTATAAGTATCTAGGAATGAACCTGAAACCTCGTTTCCCGAACATTCTTTGTATTTTTGAACATTTTCGTAACAATAAACTTAAAAGCTATCTTTTAATTTAGCTATATAGTATAATAGTAATTGATAATAAATATCAATAAAGGTAGCTAGAGCCTTTTTCATAAAAAGAGTGAATGTAGGATTTTTATAAAAAATAACCTAAATCCGATATTATATTTTTACTCATTTTATGTAAATGAATCTAAATTTGAAATTAAATAAGGAGATATTATGAAGATAGATGGTAGAGCGATGGCTCTCTTTAATATCAAAAAAGAAGTATATCTCGTAGCGATTCTTAAACTTGTTGCCTTTTGGTGCTCGCTATTTTTTATCTACAATTTCGTAGATTTTCTATTTTATTCACTGGGTGAAGAGAGTAGAAGCGGTGCTGTATTAGGATTTATTCTAAAAACGGTAGTAGGTTTAGTAGTTTATTACGCAGCTACAACAGGGGATAATTACTTCAGTCACAAAATTTCTAAACAGGTTAGAAATACATTAAGGAAAGAGATTTACAACAAAGTAGAAAAACTTTCACTAAATTACACAGAAGCGGTAAATACTGGTAGTCTTCTTGTGATGAATTCTTCATCGATTGTAAATATTGAGTTTTATTTCAATAAGTTTGTACCGCAGATGTTTGCGACATTATTTATAGTACTTAGCTCGTTTGTGATTTATGGGAAGATTCACATCTTACTATTTATAGCGATGTTATTATTATATCCGCTTATTCCTGTGTCTATTATGATTATTATTAAGAAATCGAAAAAAGCTAATAAAAAGAATTTCAGCGATTTCTTAAGTTTATCAGAGGTATTCTATGATAGATTATCAGGTTTCACAACGGCAAAAATTTATGGTAAAGAAGATAACGTAGCGAGTGATGTTGATACTCGTAGTACAAAATATAGAAAATCAACGATGGCGTTACTTCGTCACCAACTTAATTCTATTAATGTGATGGACGCTATTACTTATATTTCTATTTTTGTTTTATCGATTATTGCTATTTTTGCGGTGAAAGATCAGAAACTTATTGTTTTTGTAATCGTAGCTTCTTTAGAATGCTTCAAACCGTTGCGCGCTTTAGGTGGCTTATTCCATATTTCGATGAAAGGGAATGTTGAGTTAGATAATATCTATAAACTTCTTGATCATCCGGAACAAGAAAAAGATGAAACTATTGAGGTGGAAGCAGGGAAAAATATTGTTCTGAACAACGTTAGCTTCTCTTATGGAGAGGAGACGACTTTAGAAAATATTAATATGATATTTAAGCCTGGTACGAAAACAGCATTAGTAGGAGAAAGTGGAAGTGGTAAGTCTACTATTATCAAACTAATCTTAGGTTTAAATTCTAACTATAGCGGAAGTATAAAATACGACAACTTCAATATCGATAGTATTCCAACTAGAGAGATGGCTAAAATTACGACACTTATTACTAATGATAGTTATCTAGTTAAAGGTACTGTAAGAGAGCATTTAAGTGTTCGTAAAAATATAACTGAAGAAGAAATGTACAACGCATTAGAAAAAGTTAACCTTAGAGATTTCGTGGAAGAACACGGTGGTCTAGATTATGAACTTGCGATAGGGGCTGCGAACCTTTCAGGTGGTCAGAAACAAAGACTACTTGCAGCAAAAGCAATACTAAAAGATTCTTACTTGTATATACTTGATGAAGCTGTATCGAATATTGATGATTACAGTAAAGAAATCGTGCTTAATGCCTTCGATTCAATAAAAGAAGGAAAAATTATCATCGTTATTTCTCATGATTTAGAGACGATAACAAATTCAGATAATATCTATGTTCTAAAAGATAAGAAAATTATCGAAGAAGGAACACATGATGAACTGATTGAAGAAAATTCTCTGTACAGAAAATTATTCACAGATCAACAACAACTGAAATCAAAATTTTTAGCTAAGGAGGTAGAGTAATGACATCATTAAGAGAATTAAAACAACTTTTAGCTATTGCTCAAGAGTTTAAACGTCCATTACTTAGAGCGACTCTATTCGGGAGCTTAGGGCACCTAACGCTTGTTGTATTTACCTACTTCATCTCGTTATTCTTTTTAACGAAAATAACGACAATAGCTGCGATTTTATTTATCGTGATTTTCGCTTTAGCTGTATTAAAAGGGCTATTTAGTTATACTGAGCAACTTTTAAATCACTATGTAGCGTTCAAAGTACTACATGCCTTACGTGTTAAAGTTTTAGAGAAATTCAAACGTATATCTGTCGATAGTTTTACAAAAAACACTTCAGGTGATTATATGACGATGATTACGACTGATATTGAATTATTAGAAGTTTTCTACGCGCACACGATAACACCATTCATGATTTATATCGTGCAAAGTTTAGTAGTTAGTATCTTCTTACTATTCTTTAGCGTGAAACTAGCATTAGTAGCGTTAATAATTTATATCGTAATTGGACTTGTATATCCGTTAAGTTTTAGAAATGTGGGGCAAGATGTTGGTGAAAATTATCGTCGTAAACTGACTCAAGTAAACAACAATTCATCAGAAGAAGCTTATGGAATTTTTGAAACATTACAATATGGAAAAATTGATGAAGCAAAACGTAATATCGATTTGGAAACTGAAGAACTGACAAGAAGTTCATATCTTAAAAACAAATTCTTAGTAGATTTAAATACTCTAAATGTTGTAACTTACAATATCGGGGTGTTGGCATTTATCTACGTGGCATCCTCACTTGATAGTCAGTTCGTAACTGTTTCATTAGTTGCAATGTTTATCGTATCGTTTATTCCTATTTTATACATGGGGAATCTTGCTTCAACATTAAGTCAGACGATGGCTAGTGGAAAGAGATTTTTAGAGCTTATGAATACGCCAGAAGAAGCGAAAAATAGTGGTGTAGTTGTTGATTTTAATGAACTTAAAGTTGATAATTTAACATATCGATACGCTGATAATACTGTAGTGGATAATCTAAGCTTCGAAGTGAAAAAAGGCGAAATTATCGGATTAAGTGGACCTAGTGGATGCGGTAAATCTACAATAGCGAAACTTATTATGAAATTCATCTCAGATGAAAATATGGAAGGTAATATTACTATTGATGGCGTTGAGCTTAGAGACATAGATAATCGTTACTTTAGAGAAAATAGCTCGATAATTTTACAAGATAGTTACTTATTCAATGCAAAAATTAAAGATAATATCACATTCTTCGAAAAAGATTTAGATAAAGAAGAGTTGGATGCATCATTAAGAAAAACAAATCTAAGAGGTTTTGTGGATAACTTGAAACGTCGTGAAAATGAGATCGTTGGTGAGAGAAGTTCGAACATAAGTTCAGGGCAAAAACAACGTTTATCAGTAGCACGTTCATTCTACAATGATAGTAAACTTCTGATTCTTGACGAAGCAACAGCAAATATCGATATCTTCAGTGAAATCGAAGTGCTAAAAGCTTTAGAAGAAAGTAAAAAAGACAAGATAACAATAATAATTTCACACAATAAATCAACATTATCAATATGTGATAAGGTAATTAGATTAGGTGAATAGAAAGAAAAAGGAACTTGGAAATTTCCAAGTTCCTTTTTGCTATTTTGTTAAATTTCTATAGATTTGTTGTTTAGTAAATTGTAGATCATGCTCCTCGGTAGGGCATGGAATATTCTCAAAAAGAATAAATCTTTGGACTGAGTACGTAGTGATAGGTCCTGAGAATGAACGTATTATCTCGGCTGTCGATAAGTTTTCGTTAACTTCAGGATTATTTTCTTTATATGTTTGTAATATAGCTTTGAAATCTATTTTTTCAAATGTTATTTTTAAAGAGTCAATAAGTTGTGCTTTAAAATTTTCATTTGTTAATATTTCTGAGTAGATTATTTTTACAATATCCTTATTTTCTTTTAGGAAAACCATGCGATCTTCTACAGCATAACTGATTAATTCTTCAAGAGATTTAGTATTTTGAGTTCTTTTTAGAAAATTTAAAAATAATTTAGGAATAACAGGGACTATTATTGAATGCAATAAATCTTCTTTAGTTTTAAAGTATTTGAATACTGTTGCTTGACTAACGCCTGCTTCTTTAGCAATTTGAAGCGTAGATGTCCCGTGGTATCCTTGTTTTGCGAATAATTTAATCGCAGCTTCTATTGTTTTTTTCTTACCAGGTGGGAAGGTTTCGTCATGAGATATGCTAAAGTAAGATTTTAAGATATTTTCAGTCATAAGAGTCTCCTATTGTTTTTTTAAACTTTTCTATATCGTTTTAAGCCCAGAATATTAAGAATTATTAGAAGGATGCAAAGTGCAAGTAGAACAACTATATCATTTTTAATCGAAAGAAGATTTTTACCTTCTAAAATTATTTTGCTTAAACCGTCACTAGCGTAGGTAACAGGTAAGATTTTACTAATATAGACAGCTATTTTTCCCATACTTTCAACAGATACAATTCCTGAAAAGAACATTTGTGGAATAACTATTACTGGAATGAACTGCATCATTTGAAATTCTGATTTTGCAACCGTCGAGATTAGTAAACCTAGTGTTAAGGCAACCATTGCTAATAATACATTAATTATTATAACATAAAATGGATTTCCAGCAACTTCAATATTTAGTAAATATACAGATGATAAAGTGACGATAATAGTTTGAATTATGGCTAATGAGCTATAAGATAATACATAGCCTAGTACGATTTCACTTCTTTTTACTGGAGTTGCTAAAAGTCTGTCTAGAGTGGCGCTAGTACGTTCCTTTAATAGCGCCATACCAGAAATTAGAAACACGTAGAAGAATATGATATAAGCAATTAAAGTAGGTGCAACTTTATTGAAAAATGTTGAATCTGCATTACTATAGTTATAATATTCCTTAATTTCAGGTTCTTGTTTATTTTCACCTAATTTAGGATTTACTTTTTTTACAACGTCTATTAAATTTTTTACTTCTGATGTTTTTATAGAATTTTTTAAAATTTGTTGGGCTTGTATAGTTTTTGTAGTGTCTATGTTAGCATGAGTCACCGTGTAGGTATTGTTATCGTAAGAAATTACAGTATCTATCTCGTTATTTTTTAATTTCTCTTCAGCAGCTTCTTTTGATTGATATTCTTCTAGATGAACGTTGTCAATATCTTTCATTACGGAAACCACACTTTGAGGAGTGTTTACAGAAGCAATAGTAATTTCAGAATTTGTGTTTGCTGAAAAGACTATGCTGATCAACCACATTATAAAAATTGGAGCGACGAACATCATAGCTAAAGTTCTTTTATCTCTAAAAAATTCTTTAAATACTCTTTTTGAAATAGTTAAAATTCTCATGTTATTTTTCCTCCACTTTTAAGAATACTTCTTCGATAGTAGTAACATTATTTTTTTCTTTTAGATTTTTTGGTGTGTCGAAGTCTATAATATCTCCACGAAGAAGAAGTCCTACTTTATCGGTAAGTTCTGCTTCGTCCATTACGTGAGTCGTCACAAGGATTCCAACACCGTTATCCCTCTGCTTGAACAATTCTTTCCAAATGTTACGACGAAGGCTAGGGTCTATACCGACTGTAGGTTCATCGAGTATAAGTAACTTGGGGCTACCGATTAGCGCAATAGCGAGTGAAAGTCTTCGTTTCATACCTCCTGAATAATTCGATACTGATTTTTTCAAGTGATCGGTTAGGTCGACTATTTTTGATACATAAGCTATTTCTTCTTTTAGTTGTTTTGAAGGAACACCTTTCATTCTTCCAAAGAACTCTAAATTTTCGTAGCCGGTAAGCATCTCATAAAGGGCATCGCTTTGTGCCATATATCCAATATTAGAAAGAATTTCTCTTTTTGGCATTTTGTTATCTAGAACAAGGGCTTCACCTTTATCCGCTTTTTCCATACCAAGCATTGTTTTTATTAATGTTGATTTTCCAGCTCCTGAAGGACCGATAAGACCGACAATTTCACCTTTTTCTAGGTTGAAATCAATGTTATCAAGGACTGTTTGATCGCCGAATCTTTTTGATAATGAAGTAATTTGTATTAGTTTTTTCATAAGAATTATCTTCCTTTCCGAAGTGAGTAAACACTCACTCTGTGATTAAAAAAAATATAGATAAGATTATTTGGGAGATATTACTTCACCTGATGTTTTAGGACTGCGATTATTAAAGCATAGTTCAAGGTAGGTGTTAAGAAATATCCCATTGTAAATAGATTTCAAATCTCTAGTGAGTAAACACTCACTTTGTAGTTAATATTATAGTAAGTAACTACTCACTTGTCAAGAAGGAAATTTGAAAAATTTGAAAAAGGGGGATGGGAAACAATTAGATAAATATTTCGCTGTTAATATTACTTTTGAGATATTTTCTTAGTAATATAAACTTAGTTTAAAGTGACCTGAGTACAATAGTTAATATATATCATAGGAATGTGATATAATATTTATAAAGTCAGAATAATAAAATATCAACAATAAAGTCAGGAGGAATTTATTATGATAGATGGATTAAATAAAATTTGGAATAAATTTCTTAATTTTTTAGAAGATAAAAAAATTTATAAATCATACGAAGGAGCTTTAGTCTCTGGGGTATGCAGTGGTTTAAGTAAAAGATTTGGAATAAGTGCTAGTTTTTTACGAGTACTATTCTTATTAGCGAGTATTTTCTCATTCGGTAGCCCGATATTGATATATATACTGTTATCGATAATAATGCCGGCAAAACCGATGAAAGAAAATTATAGAAAATCAAGCTACATCGATGGACGTGCTTGGGAAAAGTAATATAAAGAAAAGTTCTAATTGATCAACTGTCAATTAGAACTTTTTGTTTATTTCACTGCATCGATAAATCTAGCTGCTATTTCTTTTGGACGAGTAATAGCTCCACCTACTACTACACTAAAAGCTCCTGCATTATATGCTGCTTTAGCATTCTCAGGGTAGTGGATGCGTCCTTCAGCTATGATTGGAACAGAAATAGTTTCAGATAATTTTTTGATAAGATCTAAGTCTACTTCATTTGGTCTATCTTTTGTATTTTCTGTGTAACCACTTAAGGTAGTTCCTACGAAATCAATACCTATTTTTTCTGCATTTACACCTTCTTCGAAAGTAGCGATATCTGCCATTAAAATAATGTCAGGATATTTAGCTTTGATTTCTGCAACAAAATCATTAATTGTTGTTCCATCAAAACGAGGGCGTAAAGTACAGTCTAGGGCAATGATTTCACAACCTGTTTCTACAAGGGCGTCTACTTCTTTCATAGTTGCTGTGATGAATTGAGACATTCCTTCGTAACTTTGTTTGATAATTCCGATAACAGGTAAGTCTACTGTTTCCTTAATTTGAACTATATCAGTAACACCTTGTGCACGGATACCAACGGCTCCAGCTTCTTTAGCAGCTAGTGCCATAAGTTTCATGATTCCACCTTCTTCAATATAAAGTGGTTCTCCAGGTAATGCTTGACAAGAAACGATGATTCCACCTTTTATTTGGTTTAAGATTTTTTCTTTTTTATCCATAGTTAACTCCAATCAGAGCTTAATCTTTAATGGTTAAGCTGTAGTATTTATAATTTATATATATTTTTACATATTCGAAAATTTTACCATCACCGAAGTAAGTGTACCTATCAAATTCAAAACATGGTTCACCGTCTTTTGCGATAAATTTGGCAATTTCTTCAGGAGTATCAACTATAACATTCATAATTTTTTTAGATTTTTCTTGGTGAATATCTATACGATATTTTTTTCTAATCATAGTAGCCAGCTCTTTGAAACTATCTATATCATTAATATTAACGTCAGGTAAATATTTTATTGGAATATAGTTAGTTTGGTGAGCCCATGCGATATTACCGATATATTTTATACGAGCTACTTTTAGAAGTTTTTGATTTTTTAATTTTAATTTAGAACAAAGTTCTTTATCTTGAATAATCTCAGCTTCGATAACTTCAGAGTGTTCAGATACTGATTCTTTAAAGTGCTTGTGGAAGTTGTTGTTTTCTGTAACTAAAACTTTTTTGTTAACTAATGTTTTATTTACGAAACTTCCTTTACCTTGAACTCTAAAAATATACCCGGCAGACTCTAGTTCATTTAGTACACGCACGGCAGTAGTACTACTAACATTATATATTTCTTTTATTTCTTTTTCTGTATAGAGTTGTTCACCTTCTTTAAAAATACCAGTTTGTATTTTTAAAATGATGTCATTTATAATCTTTTCGTATTTTTTCAAGTTGACTCCTCCTTGATCAATTAATATAAAAATAGACTTATTAAAATTTAATGTGTTAACTTAAATTTATATTATCACTTATCGTGAACTTTGTAAAGAAAAATCTTAATAATATTAGAAAAAATTTAAACGGTTGCATAAGTTGGAGTATTAGAACTAGGGAGATATTGATGAAAGAAACAAAGCCCCTCCTTACTTTTTAGGTAAAGAGGGGATAAGTTTTAATATTTTATTTTTCTACAAATGGGCTGATAGCTCCGTATAGAGCTGCATCGTTTCCTAATTCAGCTGCTAGGAATTTAGTTTGGTTATTTTCGATTGGGTGTAGTTCACGTACTTTAGCTTCAAGTTTGTTTAATAAGTAATCACCTTGAGCAGATACGGCACCACCGATTACGATGTATTTTGGATCTAAGATACATAGTAAGTTAACAATACCACGAGCAAGTTCAAATAACCATTCGTCTAGCACTTTTAATGCGCTAGTATCTTCGCGTTTACAAAGATCGAAGAATTCGATAACGCTTAGGCCTTCGTACATCTCAGCTTTAATTTTTCTATCTAATGCGATAGTAGAAGCACGTTGTTCGTATGTAGTTTTAGTATCGAAATCATAAACAGATTGTCCGATTTCCCCTACACCGAAGTTAGACCCGAAAGGAAGGCTGTTTAAGTAGTAAGCACCACCGATTCCAGTTCCTAAAGCCATACAGAATACTTCATCTAGCCCTTTAGCTCCACCAAGCCATTGTTCACCAAGTAAAGCACAGTTAACGTCGTTGTCAGCATATACTGGAATACCTAGTCTATCTCCAAAGTCACGTTTGAAGTTAGTTCCAAGGTAGTTTTTAATAGTTGGAGCGGCACGGATTACTTCCATGTGTACATTATCGATAACTCCTGCTGCAGAAATTCCTGCTGCAGAGAAGTTGTAAGTTTCACGGATTTTGCTTGCTATTCTGAACATCTCATCAGTAATTTTTACAGTTACGTTGTCAGGTGTTTTGCAAGTTTCGTAGTGAATGATTTTGTAGTTGTCATCAAACACAGCAAATTTTATACTTGTCCCACCAATATCAATTCCTAAATACATATTATACCTACTTTCTAAATAAAGACATATCAATCTTTGATTTTTGTTAATTTTTTTAAATTTCTTTACAACGATATATTACCATAAAAACGGTTTTTTGAAAATAAGTTATTGAAAAAAATATAAGGCATCTGCTATATAAAGTAGTCTACTTGGTGTATAATTAAATCGTAGTTATATAATATAAGGAGAAGAAAATGGATAAAATTATATTTTTAGAGCCTGTATTTTGTGAAAGAATATGGGGAGGACGCAATTTAGAAAGTTTTAATTTTTCTATTCCACAAGGAAATATTGGAGAAGCATGGGTGATTGCAGCTCATGATAATGGAAGTTCAAAAATAATAAATGGACAGCTAGCAGGATTGACACTAAAAGAGGCTTACGAGAAAAAGCCTACGTTATTTACAGAAAAAATTTATGATAAGTTTCCATTATTGATTAAGATCTTAGATGCTAGTGATAATTTGTCGGTTCAAGTGCATCCTGAAGATGACTATGCGCGAGTAAATGAGAATGGAGAGCTAGGTAAGACTGAATGTTGGTATGTGTTAGATGCTAAAGAAGGTGCGAAATTAGTATATGGACATACTGCTAAAACAAAAGAAGAGTTTGATAGTAAGATAGATACGGAACAATGGAATGAATTATTTATTGAGGAAAGTGTAAAAGCAGGGGATTTCTTCTATATTCCAGCGGGGACTCTTCATGCGATTGGAGAAGGAATTTTAATTTATGAAGTGCAACAGAACTCTGATACAACATATAGAGTTTACGATTATGATCGTGTTGATAAAGAGGGAAATGCTCGTGAACTGCATATAGAAAAAACAAAAGATGTAACCAAAGTTCCTTTCGAAAAAGCTACGACAAATCCTAAAGAAGAGAAATTAGAAGGAGCTACTATAACATATTTAGCAGATGAGAAGTATTTTTCTGTTTATAAGATAGATGTTAAAGGTCAGGTTACTCTAGAAAAAACTACTACGGGGAATTTATTCACAGTTCTTGAAGGTAAAGGTAGAGTAGTAATTGATGGAACTAGCTATGATGTAAAAATAGGAGATAGCTTTATTCTAACAACAGCTTGTTCTTCATATACATTAGAAGGAAATATGTTCCTAATCGGAAGCTATGATAGATAGAATGTTCTAAAGAATATGAATCTTAAATTAAAGTGACTGATCCAAAAGTCCTAAAAAAAATTATATAAGAGCGCATAGACGCAGGAATTTACTGATATTTAAAGAAAGTTTTAATATCTAATAAACTTAGCGGGAGTGACTCGATAAATCGATTTCTTTGAAATTATGATTTTTGAGTAGCTCCTTTTTTGTATTTAAAAGTTTAATGTATTAAAT
The DNA here is from genome assembly GCF_041433725.1 of Gemella sp. 27098_8_155. Lineage (NCBI taxonomy): Bacteria > Bacillati > Bacillota > Bacilli > Caryophanales > Gemellaceae > Gemella > Gemella sp. 27098_8_155. The sequence continues at coordinate 7,684 of NZ_JAPWCA010000015.1, read as the reverse complement.
AGATGGTGGAAGACTAGACAAATACTAGATAAATAATGTATAAAACAACTCAACAGTAACAATGATTGAATTATATTGTATACAGCCTAAAGGTTAATAGGTAAAAGGGTTTCAAAAAATATTATAATTTTAATTTTTTCTATTGACAAACGATAGAAAACGTTTTACAATATAAGTGTGTTAAAATTTAATGTGTTAAATAAATGCAAAAATTAAAATAATAAAAACAAATAACGGAGGTTATAACAATGAAAGATTTAAAAGGACTTTATTCAGCTTTACTTATTCCATTTGACGAAAATGGTGAGGTTAAAGAAGAGGGGCTAAGACAAGTTATCGAACATAACATCAATGTAAGTAAAATTGATGGTCTATATGTTAACGGAAGTAGTGGGGAGAACTTCTTATTAAACACTGCTCAAAAGAAACAAATTTTTAAATTTGTAAAAGAAGTAGTTGGTGACAGAGTTAAACTTATAGCTCAAGTTGGATCTTTAGATTTAAATGAAGCGGTAGAATTAGCTAAATATGCTACAGAATTAGGATATGACTCATTATCAGCAGTTACTCCATTCTACTACCCTCTATCATTCAACGAAATTAAACACTACTATAAAACAATCATCGATGCAACAGATAACAGCATGATTCTTTACTACATTCCATTCTTAACAGGGGTTAAAATTAGTTTAGATCAATTTGCTGAATTACTAGAAGATGAAAAAGTTATCGGTGTTAAATACACTGCAGCAGACTTCTATCAATTAGAAAGATTCAGAAAACGTTTCCCTAACAAACTTATTTGGTCTGGATTTGATGAAATGTTAGTTCAAGCTGCTATTACTGGAGTAGATGGAGCTATTGGTTCTACATACAATGTTAACGGACAAAGAAGCCAAGAAATCTTCAGACTTGCTAAAGAAGGTAAAGTTGCAGAAGCTTATGAACTTCAACATGAAGCAAACGACGTAATTGAAAAAGTTCTTGAATTAGGATTATACCAAACACTTAAAGAAATTCTTAAAGTTAAAGGAATCGATGCAGGAACTTGTAAAAAACCTATGAAATCATTTGATCCAGCTAAATTAGCTGAAGTTGAAAAATTAGTTAAAGATTATAACCTATAATTTTTAAAAAAATAAGGGGTATATTAGGGATAAGGGACTGACTTGAAAAATCGATTTCTCTGAAATTACGATTTTTTGGGTCGCTCCCAAAATAAGAAGTAAATAAAAATTAGGAGGAGAGTACCATGGACAAAATAGGATTTGGTACACTGAATAGTATAGTTTTAGCAGTTTATCTAATAGCTATGCTAGGTATAGGGGTATATTTCACTAAAAAAGCAGGTGAAAGCACGGACGAATTCTTTAAAGCTGGTGGTAATATTCCATCTTGGGCAGTAGGATTCTCAATTTATGCAACAACATTATCAGCCATTACATTTATGGCGACACCGGAAAAAGCATTTAACGGTGACTGGACATATGCAGCAGGGAATTTTTCAATTATCGCGATTATTCCGATATTAATTCACTACTATGTTCCATTCTTTAGAAAATTAAATGTAACGACAGCCTATGAATATTTAGAAGAACGTTTTAATCCTAGTGTGCGTGTAGTAGGAAGTGTGTTATTCTCACTATTCCATATTGGACGTGTAGCTATCGTTATTTACTTACCAACAGTTGCTATTACATCAGTATCGACACTTAACCCATTCTTAGTGTGTGCGGTTATCGGATTACTTTGTGTAGTTTACTCATTCTTAGGAGGGGTAGAAGGAGTTATCTGGACAGACGTTATCCAAGGTATCATTTTACTTGGAGGAGCTGTTTTAGTAATCATCTTAGGAGCATACCACGTAGGTGGATTTGGACAAATTACTCAAGATGCTTTAGCAAATGGTAAAATTGTAACTGCTGAGAAATTTAATTGGTCATTAACTGCATCTACTATTCCAATCATCTTCATTGGATCAGTATTTAACAGTTTACAACAATATACAGCTTCTCAAGACGTAGTTCAACGTTATAGTACTACTGAATCAGTTAAAGAAACTAATAAATCACTTTGGACTAATGGATTATTAGCATTCATCTCTATTCCAATTTTCTATGGAATGGGAACAGTTCTTTACAGCTTCTACAAAGGTAGCCACGCTGTAACTAAATTACCAGACTTCATGAACGCTGAAGTAGTAGGTAAAGCAGCTAACACAACAGCTTTAGTACCTTACTTCATCTTAACAGCATTACCAGCTGGTATCGCTGGATTAGTTATCGCAGCTATCTTAGCAGCTGCTCAATCAACTATCGCATCAAGTTTAAACTCAATTTCTGCTTGTATCACAGTTGATATTAAACAACGTTTCTTCGGACTAAGTAAAGATGCTAAACAAGACGTTCTATTAGCTCGTGTTATCATTATTGTAGCAGGTGTACTTGGAACAATTGCAGCATTATACTTTGTTAACACTAACCAAAAAGAAACTTGGGATTTATTCCTTAAATATATCGGACTTCTAGGAGTGCCTTTAGCTGGTACATTCGCACTTGGTATCTTTACTAAACGTGCAAACGGAGCAGGAGCACTATTAGGATTATTAGTAGCAGGTGTTGTATGTTGGTATATCCAAGACTATACAACTTATGCTAAACAAAGTCCATTTATCTTCTCAGGATTCTCATTCTTAAGTGCATTAGTATTCGGATATATCTGTAGTTTCTTCTTTAAATCTACAAAAAATATCACTGGACTTACTATTCATACTAAAGATCAAGAATACGTAAAAGAAGCAAAATAATAAGTAAAGACCTTAAATATAATATAACAAACTTACGAAGAACAATCCTCGATATAAAAGTCGAGGATTATTCTTTTTATGATGGTTTATTGGAATCTTGAGATAGTGAGTTAGGATATTGTTTTTCTAAACTTTATTGAGGTATAATTGTATTGAAATATAGGGCCAGGAAGGTGAGAGAATGAAATTAGAGAGAGAACGAGAATTAAATTATAAGGTTAGTATTTTAAAAGATTATGCAGAGATGCAATTATTGTCGATTGAATTTGATGCCATAGATAATTCAAAAATTCATACCGAACTTGTTATGAAAAAAGCTAATAATAAAGGGATAATATTAGAAATTCCAGATTATGAGGAAGTGCCGAGTAGCGAGGTAAATCTTATGAAATATTGTGTTTTAGGTTATAGTTGTGGCTCGCTTCATGTGAGGGGAGATAGAGGAAGAAGTGAAAATAAGCAATCAGCTTCAATATATTTCCCATTTTTAAATAATAATAGTGAGGATGATTTATATTATAATTATGCTTATCAAGATGGGATAGATTTAGTGAATGTTTTTAAGAGGGAGTTTCCGGATTTGCAAGTGACGATTGTTGCTAAAGGTCAGGGGGCTGCTATCGGTATTGTCACAGCTGCCGTTGGTAAAAAAGTCCAAAATTTATTTATTTCTAATGTGCAAAATACAGATTTCAAATTTATTTTTGATAATAATCTTGATGTAGGAGTTTATGATGGTATTCGAGAATATAATCGTAATTATCCTGAAAAAGAGGACTACTTATTAGAGATGTTAGAAAAAATTGATGTGTTAAATTATGCAGAGGATGTTGAAGCGGAGATTTATTTTGGTTATTCGAGTTTAGATGATGAGCGAAATATTGTTATTCATAAAAAGTTAGCTAGTTTATTTAAACGAAAGAAAGTTACAGTTTTTGAGTATGAAGATTTAAATATTCATGAGAAACTAATTGAAGGGTGGATGATAAACTAGGATATGAATTAATAATGGATCTACATATAAAATAAAATCCGAATCTAATAGTTACACAATCGCAAGGGTTAGGCTTGAGATAGTTTGTAACGTAATAGATTCGGATATTTATATTATTTAAGTTTTTCTATTTCTTTAGTTAGTGATTCTTCAGTAACGCCCCCAGCAATTCTAGTTTCAAATGTACCATCACTATTGATTAAAATGTGAGTAGGGAATGAACGAATTGCGTAGTTTATGATGAAGCGGTCGTTAACATCGAAAAGAACAGGATAAGTTGCACCAAGTTCTTTTGCTTTTTTAAGAATTACATCTTTACTTTTATCCTGAGGACTTTGGTTTTTAAATTCTGCATCATTAGGAGAAGTCATTGATAGAAAGACGATATCTTTATTATCTTTATATTTTTGATAAACTTTTTCTAATTCTGGGATTTCTCTCATACAAGGTCCACACCAGCTTGCCCACATGTTAATATAGACTTTTTTACCTTTAAAATCACTAAGTTTTACAGTTTTTCCATCTTTATCCATTGCTGTAAAATCAAAAGCTTGAGTAGCTTTAGTTTCACTAGATGAAGATGTAGAAGTTTGTTTATTTGTCTCTTCTTTCTTTTCAGAAGAGCTTGAGCATGCACTTAAAATAAGAGCACTACTAAGAAGAGTTGCGCTAAGTATTGTCAATTTTTTCATATTAATTTCCTCCAATTCAAATTACAAGTTTAAGAAAAGTATCTAGTTAAAGTGATAAATGATCCACTTAGAATTAGAATACCTATTAAAATAAGGATAATTCCTGAGATAACTTGTGTGTATTTTAGAATGTTTGTATGTTTTTTGAATAGTTCTAATAATTTTGAAGCGAAGAATGCTACAAGGATGAATGGTAAGATAAATCCTAAGCAATAAGCAAGAATTAGAAGAACACTCATTATTCCAGTGTGACTAGATGCATATAAGAAAACACTAGCTAAGATTGGTCCAATACATGGAGTCCAAGAAAAGCTAAAGGTGAATCCCATTAGAAAAGCAAGAATAGGAGTAGTTTTATTTCCTTTTCTCTTAACTTTATTTTTTATTGAAAATTCTTGTTTTAAAAATCCTATTTTGAAGACACCTAGTTGTAATAGTCCCATAAAAATAATTAAGACACCACTAATAATTTGTAAAGTTTTAATGTTTTCGTTTAAGAAAATACTGATAAAACTAGTTGCAAAAGCTAGGATGAAGAAAGTTGAACAAATACCAAGAACGAATGATAGTGTATTTGTAATAGTGTTACGTTTATTAAAGACTAGTTCTCCGTGTTCATTCATTTCTTTTTTTCCGGCAAGAATACCGATATAGATTGGCAATATAGGTATTACGCAAGGAGAAAGAAAAGATAAAAGTCCTTCTAAAAAGACAAGGCCCATCTTTAAGCCCGAACTAGCTGTATTAAAATCTGTCATATAACCTCCCTAAAAATAAAATTTAAAATTACAGATTTACTATATTATAAAAACGTTTCAAATGCAATTAAATTGCTTCATAAAAGAATTAATATTACGATAATAATATAATGTAACAGAGAGTTATCGTTATTGTTACAAAACTGTTACAAGTATTGAAAAAACGATACATTCAACATATAATGGTATTACGTCGAAGTTATAAAGCAATCGAAGTGATTCGAAAGAAAATCTAGACGTTAGAAATTAGACATAAACATTAGAAAATAGAAATTTAAATAGAACTTAGTAGAAAATGAGTCGCTTGACTCGAACTTAATTTTAAGGAGATTAGAATAGATGAGTAAATTACAAAAATTAGTAGCCGCTACGGCAATCGTATCAACAGTAGGTGTTGGTTTATCACAAATCGCTGATGCAGATACATATACAGTAAAAAAAGGTGATACTCTTTGGGATATCGCAATCAACAACGGAACAACTGTTGATCAACTTATGCAAGATAACAACTTAACAAGTTCATTAATTTTCCCTGGGGATAAATTAACTTACAACACAACAGTAGCTCAAGTAGCTCAAGCTAAAGAAGAAGGTTACTACACAGTAGTATTAGGAGATACTTTAGGAAAAATCTCTAATAGATTTGGTGTTTCAGTAGATCAACTTGTTAAATTAAACAACATTGACAATCCTAACTTAATTTATGTTGGAACAGTATTAAAAGTAAGTGAAAACGCAGCAGCTAAAGCTGAAGTAACAGTAGCTAAAGCTGAAAACACTGTGGCTAAAGCAACTGTAGTAGAAAACACTACAGAAAAAACAGTAGCTAAAGTAGACCCAGTTCAAACTGTACCTGCTAAACCAGCAGTAACAGCAGTAGCTACACCAAAAGCAGAAGTTAAAAAAGAAACTCCAGCAGCAGCGCCAAAAACAGAAGTTAAAAAAGAAACTCCAGCAGCAGCGCCAAAAGCAGAGGTTAAAAAAGAAACTCCAGCAGCGGCACCAAAAGCAGAAGTTAAAAAAGAAACTCCAGCAGCAGCGCCAAAAGCAGAAGTTAAGAAAGAAACTCCAGCAGCAGCGCCAAAAGCAGAAGTTAAGAAAGAAACAACAGTAGCAACAGCAGCACCAAGTGTAGCAGCAAAACCAGCAGCACCAGCAGCAGCGGCAACTACTCAAGCGGCTTCTTCAAACAAAGGAGCAGCAATTTACCAAGCAGCATTAGCTCAATTAGGTAGATATCAAGACTGTACAATGCTAGTAACAAACGCTCTTAAAGCAGTAGGAATTAACTTCCACGACTGGCCAATAGGATACATGAGTTTAGGGACTGTAGTTCCAGCATCACAAGCTCAACCTGGAGATTTAATCTATTATGCAAATGGTGGATTAGGAATGGCTCACATCGCAGTTTATGCTGGTAACGGTCAAGCAGTTCACGGTGGATGGTTAGGTAATCAAACGGTACTTAACTCTGCAAACGTAGCTGGTGGAGCAGTATACATCCGCGTTAAATAATTAGAAAATATAATGAAAAGTGATTGGAATTTTCCAGTCGCTTTTTTATTTTATACAGTCTGATTATTCAAATATATGCATTAAGAAATCGGACCGATGGATAGTATCAGTCCGATTAAATTATTCAAATCTGTAAGTAAGAAATAAATTTAAAAATAATTATTCAAAAGTTCCCCAGGTACTAGTTCTTTTAGATCCATCATGAGTTCCTGTAGCTAAGTAATGACGCTCTTTTGAGTAGGATATGTAGCTAATCCAAACAAAACCTTCTTTTATTACATAGCTATCATAGTATACTCGTTCTCCCTTATAATATGTATTAACAATTTTCCCTAGTTTACTTGGTTTAACCCTAACATTTATTGAAGGAACTTCTACGGTGAAATAACCATTTTCAGGGATTCTAGTCCATTCTTCACTAGAATCGTAGCTAGGTCTTATGAATCCAACTAGATAAGTATCATCACGGCTCATGATACGAGCGATACCTCCACGTTCTGGAGTACCATCAACATTTTGTTCTACAGAGGTAATAGTACTACCATTTACCTCAATGACTATTCCTACATGTCCATATTTATCCCAATCTCCCCAATGCCAGATTGCTATGTCTCCAGGAGCTATTTCTGCATCCCCTTTATAATATCTTTTCCAACTAGGAGGTATAGTGTTAGTTAGATAATCTATAGCGTTGCCGTATATTTGAAAGTTTGCAAAGTTTTTTACGTAGGCCATAGTAAGATCGACGCATTGTGCTCCGTACATGCCATCCATGTCAATCCATTTATATACATTATCTTTAGCCCAATTTACCATTGTTTGTTGACTTGTCATAATATTTACTCCCCTTGTTTGTGTTATTTGTTATTAATATCTAGATTTAATTTTGTTTCGATAATACGAGTAAGTTCATTTAAAT
>NZ_JAPWCA010000014.1:0-50807 GCF_041433725.1 Gemella sp. 27098_8_155 | reverse complement strand
TGTATTCATTTATAAATCTTTTTTCGTTATTAGGATAACTTACCTCAGATGTAAGATTACCTTTCCCATCATCTGTTACTTTTACAGTGACATTAATTTCTTTATTGTCATATCTTACCCCGTTAATAGTTTTTCCACCATTAACTTCCACTATAACAAAATTATATGTACCTTTTTCTGTAAAATTAACATTTCTAAATACAATTTCTCCACTTTCAGAATTTCTAACTTTTTGAATTTCTCTACCATCTTCACTTTTTAGAATAAATTCAAATTCATCTTGTTTAAGTTTCTCTAGACGATTACCTGATAATTCTTTTGAAACAGCTATATCTATATTTAACGGATTAACACTATACTTATTTTTAATAGTTAAATTATCTGTTTTTTCTACACTATATCCCGCTGTTTTTTCAGTTAAGATATTTCCTTTATCATCTACTTCTTTTACGCTATAAGTATATTCGCTTCCTGCCTCGGTTGTTTTTGGTAAATCGGTCCATTCTACACTACCATTTATTTTAGGTACTTCTTTGTTGTCTACTTTAACCTCTTCTTCAACTCCATTAATTGAACGATACAATTTGAAAAATAATGTTGGACGTACCTCACTTTGACCACCTTCCCAAATTTTATTAGCGGTAATCTTTGTTTTTGGTACTTCATATGTATTTATAACTTCTGTTTTAGCATTATTATAAGATACTACATAATTTCTTTCTCCTACAGTTACTTTATCTCCTGTTTCTAATGGTAAATCAGTCTTTTCTTGAAGTTCGCGGACAGAGTAGACTAGTTTAGATCCATCAAGATTTCTTTCTGGTAATTGGTCTGTCCATCTATAAGTATAAACACCATTAGCACTTGTTACAGTTGGAGTATATGATCCAGTAACTGGTTTTGCATTACTAGCATCTTCACCTTCTTTATGTACATATAAACCTAATTTGACTTCTTTATAATCAGAAGAAACTCCATTTTTCCATACCTTCGTAGCTTCAAAATCAATAGTTTTTCGTTTATTAGGAATGTTTAAAGTCGACGTATTCTTTTTATTAGCTTTTTCCTTAGCAGCGTCAATTTCAAATGGATATTCTTTTTCATTAAGTTTATAACCATCTTTAGCAACTTTTTCTTTTGCAATATATTTTCCATCAGGTAATAATCCTGAAACTGCTATACCTTTTTCATTTGTAGTAATAGTTTCTACAAATTCACCATTTTCTTTCTTAATATCAAACTGAACACCAGAAAGAACAACTGAGGCATCACCCTCATCATATTTAAGTATCTTAACTTTACCTGCTAAATCAGCAGTTATCGTTGCCCCAATAGCTTTTGTACTTTTAAGATCTTTAACATGTGTTGTCTCAGTATTTTTTTTACCTGCCCACTCTGTCCAAGTAGGTTGAGCTTCGTCATCTATTTCCATACCAACACTATTGTATAATCTAGTTGTATCTTGAGGTGACGTTGAGCTATATTCTAATAGAAAACTCTTTGTTCCTGTATTAGTAGGTAATAATAAATCAAATCCCGTTTTACTATTTGTAAAAGTAAGTAAGGCTGTGTTGTCTGAATCAGCCTTATAAACAGCTGCATCTGTTGTAACCTTATATACTTTTCCTGTAGAAACAAGATCTTTCTCATATGTTGATTCTTCTGTATATACAGCTTCTTTTAGAGAGAATGATTTTTCAATATATGTTGCTAATGAACCTTTACTAGTATCAAAAAAGTCCTTGATTTTAACGACTTTCCCCGATAAATCTTTTTTAGAGCGGTTCACTCGAACCCAGTAATTCATATTACCACCATCATAACCCGCTTTATAAACAGTTTCCCCTTTTACGTTCTGATTAGCAGCTTTCAAAACTTTGTAAGTAATAGATTGTGTTTTTCCATTGGGAAGAGTATAAACAATAGTCTTATCCTCATTCGTTACTGTTTGTTTAGCCGAAACTTTAAATGTTCCATGTATATGATGTTTATCTTCTACTTTTTCGTTAAAAGTAAATGTAATTTTACCTGTGGCACTTGAAGCTACTACTTTACCTAAAGTTTCATTACTATTAGTATCAACTAATGGAAGTTCCGCATCTTCTAACTTTAACGGTGATGGTATATCTACAGAGAAACTATCACCATTTCTAATTGCACCAGGAGCTTCATTAAATGAATATTCCCCAGCAAAATTTACATTAGCTTCCGTTTGATCCTTCCCGTGCAGTATATTTCCAGGTAATACATTGTCATCTAACGTTGACAATAAACGAAGGTTTGTAAGTTGTACCTTATTATTTAAATCAGCTGCCTTCACTTCCTTTAAAATACTATTATTAAGAATCATAGATATTAATAAAATCGGAATTGTAAGTAGGCTAATTATCTTCTTGAACCTTCTTTTCATATTTTTTAAAAAACCTCCTATTTTTATATTTAATTGTCAATTTACAAAAAGCGATTATTTACGCTAAAAATCCTATCCTCCTTCCTAATATATAAATAAAATCTAATTTTATATACAATAATAATTTCTGTATATTAAACTAGATTAGTATGTATTAATTTTATTCGTTTTAACAAATTGAAGTTTTAACACCTACTATGAATAATTATACTCTTATTTTTTTTTTTTTTCAATTATTCTGTTTTTTAAATTTTATCAATGTTTTAAAACCCTATAAACACCTACTTAAACTACAGATGTAAACCTTTTATTTTTTTCAATTGTTTTATTATCCATGAAAATAATTATGTATAAATAAGTATTTTAAATTAATTATATGAAATAAGCAAGGTATATCTAAGATTTACATATTAGTATATAAGGTTTCCGAAACTAATATCTCTATTTTTAGAATTTTATAAATTACTGTGTAGCAAAATAAAAACTATATAATTAAAATAAAAAACTTCAAAAATTAATTTCTAGGAAAATCAAATTTTTCAAAGTTACTACTAATACTATTTTATTAAAATAAATACTTAATGAAGTATTATTTATCAGCTTATTCCTACTACTTTTATGAAATAATTTTACGTTTTTTCATTAAACACTATAACTAAATACACGCAAGACATTTTATCTGTCTTACGTGTATTTTTTCTATATTAAATTATAGTTTTTCGTATTCGGCAGGTACATCAAACGGGAAAAGATCACAGAACAAACTACGAAGTATCTACAGTAGATAAAGTAATGGATGGCGAGATAATAGATTTTATCGATGCTTATCTACATTACAATATGAAAGAAAAAGAAGTACTATAGAAAAATAGACCTACCGGTGTGTACCGATAGGTCTATTAATTTTTATTTTTTCTCATCAAATCTTTCTTCTATAAGTTTTTCTTCTGTTTTTTTCAAACTTACTTTTTTATCTCCAGAACTTGGCCATGGAAGACCTTTTAATTCATTAATATCAGCTACAGAATAATCAACCGTTACAGTTTCTATGGCAACATTATCTTGATAATCAACCTTGTCTTCTAAACCTTTTATACCTTTGAACTTTTGTCCTAATTTCTCCGCTTGCTTTTTAAAAGCTTCTTTAGTTAGTCCTAATTCAGAATAAGTAATAATATTTTTGGCTGTTTGTCTTGTTACAACATCACCTTTATAATAAAGTGTAATTTCCATTTGTACACCAGGTTGTTTCTTAACATAAACCTTACTACCTTCTTTTTCAGCACATCCGACTAAAAATACTAATAAAAAAACTGATATAATTTGTAATATCTTTTTCATTTTATAAACTCTCCTATCCTTTAGATAACAATATTATACCATAGTTTGAAAACAATACAAACATTATTAGAAAAAGCGATACAAATTTGTATCGCTCTTTATTATTATAATTTTTCGTATTCGGCAGGTACATCAAATGGATTTTCTTTATTAATATGATCGTAAAACATAATTCCATTTAAGTGATCAATTTCGTGTTGGAAACAAATTGCTGGTAAATCTGTTAAAGTTAAAGTAACTTTTTCATCGTTTTCATTATAACCAACTACTTTAATTTTTGAATAACGAGGAACATATCCTTTAATTTCTTTATCTACTGATAAACATCCTTCTCCACCAGCTAAGTAACATTTTGCAACTGAGTTTGAGATGATTTTTGGATTATATAATGCATAAGAAACTGTATTTTCTGGGAACTCTTCGTCTGGAATGTGCACTGCAATCATTCTTTTTGAAACATTAATTTGCGGTGCCGCTAATCCTATCCCTGGTTTTAATCCTAATTTTTCTGCTTTCTCATCATCTTGAGATGCAATTACATATTCTAATAATCCACGTAAAATAGCTTTATCTTCGTCTGAAATCGGACTTTTTACTTCTTCAGCACGTGCTCTAAGTGTTGCGTGTGGATCAATAATTATATCTTTAGTTGTAATCAAATTTTTTTCTCCTTTATTTCTAATTATTTCTCTCGGTCTTTCATCCTTATTTTATTATTTCATAAATAGCTCAGAATGTCAAAGTTTCCTACCCGACAGTTTTTTAAAATTTTATTTTACGAAACATATTAGTATAATTTTCAATCTTTGTTTTAGAATTTTCTGAATTTTACTTTTGTGTTTTTCTATATTTCATGATATCATAGTAGTATTGATAATTTATAAATAAGATTTTTAGGAGGGTGTATTATGACTTTTGAAAATTACCAATATACTAGACCAGATACTGATCAAATAAAAAAACAATTAGAAACATTAATAGAAAAATTAAATTCGGCAAATAATGTTGAAGAAACTTTAGAAATTTTTAACGAATACAACAAACTTCGTAATAGCGTTGAGACATTAGCTCAATTAGTAGAAATTCGTGCAACAATCGACACTACTGATAAATTTTATGAAGCTGAAAGAGATTTTTGGGATGACTTCAATCCTGAATTAGCTTCTCTTCTTAGCAAATTTGACAAAGCAATGTTCGATTCTAAATTCAAAGAAGAACTTAAAAAAGAAATTGGGGAACACTACTTTAACCTAATTGAATCTTCTCTTAAAGTATTTAGCGATGAAATCATCGATGATTTAAAAGAAGAAAATAAACTGACTTCTGAATATACTAAACTTACTTCAAGTGCTAAAATTCCATTTGATGGTGGAATTCACAACTTAAGTGGTATGGCTAAATATACTCAAGATGCCAACCGTGAGACTCGTCTATTAGCAAGTCAGGCTGTCGCAAAATTCTTCAAAGAAAACTTAGAACAATACGATAGCATATATGACCGTATGATCAAAGTTCGTACTCGTATCGCGAAAAAACTTGGTTTTGATAACTTCGTAGAAGTTGCTTACCTTCGTCTACGTAGAACTGACTACAATGCAAAAGATGTAGCAAACTACAGAAAACAAATTTTCGAAGAAATCGTTCCTGTAGTTGAAGAACTTAAAAAAGCACAAGCTAATCGTCTAGGACTTGAAAAACTTTCATTCCATGATGAAGGTGTAACATTCAAATCTGGTAACCCTACTCCAAAAGGTGACCGTCCTACACTTGTTGATTATGCTAAAACAATGTATAAAGAATTATCACCAGAAACTGATGAATTCTTTACATTTATGACTGAAAACAACTTATTAGACTTAGATACAAAACCAGGAAAAGCTGGTGGTGGTTACTGTACATTTATTCCAGATTACAAAGCACCATTTATCTTCGCTAACTTCAACCAAACTCCGCATGATGTTACAGTTTTAACTCATGAAGCTGGACATGCATTCCAAGTTTTCCAAAGTAGAAATCATATGCCAGATTACGTTTGGCCAACATTTGAAGCTTGTGAAATTCACTCAATGAGTATGGAATTTTTAACATGGCCATGGATGAACCTATTCTTCAAAGAAGATACTGATAAGTTCAAATACTACCACATGACTACAGCAATTAAATTCTTACCTTATGGTGTTACTGTCGATGAATTCCAACACGAAGTATACGAAAATCCAGAATTAACACCACAAGAACGTCGTATGAAATGGTTAGAAGTAGAAAGAAAATACCTACCATCACGTTACTACGAAGAAATTCCAGAACTTGATGAAGGATTATTCTTCTATAGACAAGGACACTTATTCAGTGTACCATTCTACTATATCGATTATACTTTAGCTCAAGTTTGTGCCTTCCAATTCTGGAAAAAGGCTAACGAAAATAGAGAAAAAGCATGGGAAGAATACCTACACCTATGTAAACAAGGTGGAACTAAACCATTCTTAGAATTAGTTAAAGAAGCAAATCTAGAAAATCCATTCAAAGATGGAACAATTTCTAATATTGTGCCAGAACTAAAAAAATACCTTGACTCTGTAGATGCTACAAAATTCTAAAACTATACTTAAAGGCGAGTGATTCAAAAGACCTAAATTTTAACAAAGTGTCTATGAAAACTCATAGACGCAGTGGTTTATTGACATCTAAATTCGCTTTATAAAAGCTTTTTAGATATCTAATAAACTGTGCGGGGGTGACTCCACAAAATCGATTTCTTAAGAAATCACGATTTTTGAGTCACTCCCTTTAAACATAAATAATAATTAATTTAGTAGGAGGATAAAATATGAAAGAAAAGAAAATAGCGGCATTTTTCGATATTGATGGAACTCTATATAGAGATTCTCTAATGACAGAACATTTTAAAAAATTAATTAAATACGAAGTTGTAGATGAAAGATATTGGATAAATGGCGTAAAAGATACATATATCAACTGGGATAAGCGTTTTGAAGACTATGATAACTATCTATTTGGTGTATCTGAAGCTTATGTTCAAGCAATAACAGGTCTTCATAAAAAATATATTGATTTTGCAACAGAGCAAGTAATGAAACTTAAAGCTGATCGTGTATATAAATTTACTAGAAATATTATTGAAAAACATAAAAAAAATGGACACCTTATTATTTTTATCTCAGGTAGTCCTGACTATCTTGTTGAAGCTATGGGGAAAAAACATCATGCATTTCTTGCGATTGGTAGTAAATATATTATAGAAAATGATAAATTTACAGGTGAAGTAATTCCAATGTGGGATGCAGATAGTAAAAATAAAACGATTGACAAGTTAGTTGAAGAATATAATATTGATCTTTCTGAATCATTCGCATATGGTGATACAAATGGTGATTACAACATGCTAAGACGTGTCGGCAATCCCGTTGCAATGAATCCAAGTCGTGAACTTCTTAGTAAAATCAAAGAAAATAAAGAGCTAGCTGAAAAAGCTACTATTTTAATCGAAAGAAAAGATGTTATTTATAAAACACGAGCAACTATTGATATTGTTGAAATATAAAATATAGAACAAGAGCCTGACCTAATCGTCAGACTCTTGTATTTTTTATTCTATATCTATTGAATCTATTGGTTCTTTAAGACTGTTCCTCAGAATCTTTCCATACAAATAGTGCTCCAACACTGTTGATAATGTAGAAGATGTATTTACCAACATTAGCGAAGTTCCCTTGAACTACTGCTTTTGTAAGTTGAACAAAATTGTATAATAACCAGAACGGCCATTGTGTCGTTAACTTAAATGTATTTAATCCATTCCCCATTAATGAAAATGCAAATGCGACTGTAGTGATGTATGCAAGAGTGTTCATCTTACCTTGATATCCAATGTAATTTGTTGCATAAGAAAATACAAATGAAAGAATCGCAATTGCTGTTAATACTGTATACAGTTTTGCTTTAGACATTGTATTTGGTTTGTCTGTAAACTTATTCCATACATAGATTGCACCTAAATAGATTAAAAATGTCACTGGATATGTAATGATTGCCGCCTTATTTCCTAAAATATAATCAATCACTCCCGATAACACTGCATTAATAATACCAAAATAGTTTCCAAGTTTACTTAATTTTCCTGTGAATCTTGTCGATAACATTGAAATACCAACATTAATAACAGAAATAAATCCAAATGGGACAAGTGCAGTCCACGGTCCCCAATCAACGAATTTATCCAATCTCGTTGCTAAATATCCAGATGCGATAGCTATACCAATTACTAAAGCAACTCCTAATAAATCAAACCATTTTGATGTTGCAAATATTTTTAACTTTTGTTTCATAAAGCATATTATTCCTTTTTTTTAAATTATTACATTTTATGATGTAATCCTAATTTTTTAGGTTCTTAGCATCTTTTTTATATCACTTACTAAAAATCTTATTTTCATTATACATTAAACATTTTCAACTTTCAATATAATTTTTTTACGCTTTCATACAGTTATTATACAACAAAAATAATTTCTTAAAATATAATTACTATATTTACTTTATTAAAGTTTTTAATCTGATACATAAAAATCATTTAGTTTTTTACTTCATCAGAAATTTTTTTATTTTTACTATAAAACTTTTATTTTTTTAAAATTTTCTTTCTAATCACTTTACTTTCTAATTGATAGTGATTATAATTTATAATAGGAAAAATATTTATCATGAAAGTGAGTTTAAATTAATGAATAAAAATAAATTATTTTTAGCCCTAATGGCTGGAACTATCGTTATTAGCGGATGTTCTGCTAAATCAGATAAAAAGGAAGAAAATAAATCAGCTCAAGTTGATACATCAAAAGGAACAAAAGAACAACTTAAACAAGCTACTGAGCTTTACAAAAAATTCGTAGAAAATCAAGTAGATACTCTACTTAAAGATACTGAAAAATTTGCTGAAACTATTAAAGCAGGAAATCTAGAAGAAGCTAAAAAACAATATCCACTTATTCGTATGGCATATGAACGTTCAGAACCAATTGCTGAAAGTTTTGGAGAATTAGATGTAAACATCGACTTCCGTCTTGCTGACTACTTAGAAGAAAAGAAAACTGAAGATGGGTGGCGTGGATTCCACAAAATAGAAAAAATTATGTGGGAAAAAAATACTACTAAAGGTACTGAAGAATATGCAGACCAACTAGTAAAAGACATTAAAGAACTAAAAGCTAAAGTTGCTACTGTGGAAGTTACTCCTGACTTAATGGTAACTGGAGCTGTTGACCTACTTAACGAAGTTGCAACACAAAAAATTACAGGTGAAGAAGAAATCTTCTCTCACACTGACCTTTACGACTTCAAAGCTAATATCGAAGGTGCTGAAGAAATCTTCAAAATCTTTAAACCTTTAATCGAGAAAAAAGACAGCAAATTAGCAAAAGATTTAGTTGAAAAATTTGCTACAATCAACGGTTTATTAGATAAATACAAAACTGATGACAAACACTATAAACTATATACTGACTTAACAAAAGAAAATACAAAAGAACTTTCTGAAGCAGTAACTAAATTAGGTGAACCACTTTCACAAATGGGTGTAATTTTAGACGAAGAGGCTAAGTAATATGGAAGAATCTGGTAAAAAATGGATCGATAAAAAAATAACAAGACGTGATTTCCTGAAGAAAGCAGGAATGACTGGAGCTGGTGCCGTTGTCGGAGCCTCTGCTCTTGGAGGTTTTTTCGCTAACAAAGCTGAAAATAACAGAGCTATTGCTGATGGAGATGAAAAGATAACATTCTATGGAAAGCATCAGACTGGTATTACTACTCTTATGCAAAAATGTGTTTATTTCGTCGTATTAGATTTACACTCAACTAAACGTGACGATGTTATTGATATGTTCAAAGAATGGACAAAATACAGTGAAAAATTAATGAACGGCGAACTAGTCGAACCTGCGCTTAAAAACCATTATTTACCACCAAAAGATACTGGAGAAACGGTAGGATTAAACCCCTATCGTTTAACTCTTACATTTGGAATTAGTCCAAGTTTCCTGAAAAAAATGAACTTGGAAAACAAAAACCTTGAAGAGTTTAAAGACCTACCACCTTTTGCTAGGGAACAACTTAAAGAAAAATATACTGGTGGAGATATATGTATTCAAGCATGTGCAGATGATGAACAAGTAGCCTTTCACGCTATTCGTAACCTAGTTAGAAAAGCTCGTTCTACAGTAACTATGAAATGGAGTCAATCAGGTTTCGCGGCAATAGGAAATCGAGTCGAAACACCTCGTAATCTTTTTGGATTTAAAGACGGTACTGCCAACGCTACTAAAGAAGAGCAATTTGATAAGATCGTATGGTGTGATAAAGATAACTGGATGAAAAATGGAAGTTATATGGCTGTTAGACGTATTCAGATGCACCTTGAAACTTGGGACAGAACAAATTTAAACGAACAAGAAAATACCTTTGGAAGATATAAAGAAAGTGGTGCTCCTTTCGGAGAAACTGATGAATTTGCACCTATTGACCTTAACAAGAAAGGTCCAGATGGAAAACCTTTAATACCTGTAACTTCACATGTCCATTTAGCACATAAACCAGGTGTTGAATTACTTAGACGATCGTATTCTTATTCAGACGGCATAAATGAAACTACAGGTCAATTCGACTCAGGTCTCCTATTTATTTCTTTCCAAAAAGATCCAAAACAATTTATTACAATTCAAAACAGCTTAGGAACTGAAGATAAAATGAATGAATACATAACTCATATAGGTAGCGGCCTATTTGCTTGTTTTGGAGGAATTAAGGAGGGTGAATATATTGGCCAAAAACTTTTTGACTAAGATTATTTTAGCCTTTATCGTGATTCTTAGTTTTAGCTCACCATATTTAAAAACTATTGTAGCTAAAGAATCATATAGTAATCTTTTCATTAAAATTACAGATGCCAACACCGCATTAACAAACAATGATAAAGATAAAGCTAAAAAATTAATAGATGAATTTAAAACAGAATTTGAGTCGACAAAAAATTCAGATTCTGAAGCTGGAAAAAAAGTTAAACAAACATTAAAATCAAATGATATCAATGAAGAGCAACTAAGAGAGCTATCAACTGCCCTACTTGCTTTTGAAAATGAACAAAATCCTCTAGATGTAGAAGCAGAAAAGAAAGCTTTTAAAACGAAACTCTTTCCTGCTTTTGATAAACTAGAAAAAGCAATTGATACTGAAAATATAGAAACTATGAAAGCAGAGTATGTAAAGTACAATGCTGCTTGGGTTAGAAATGAAGGTATTGTAAGAACACTTGAACCTGCCTACTACGGCAAAGTCGAGACAACAATGTCCTTCCTTCGTAGTTCAATGGAAGTTGAGCCTTACGACTATCAAACTACAAAAATGTATTTAACAGATTTAAAAAACTTCCTTGATGACTTTCTATCAGGAAAAAAACTAGAACAATCTTCAGATGTGAAAACACTTGAACAAGGTATAAAACTTCTAGAAGAAAGTTACTCAGCATTCAAAGATGGTAACAAAGCTCAAGGTTCTCAAAAAATGAAGAAATTCATTGAAGTTTGGCCTATAATCGAAGGTGAAGTTCGTACGCGTAACGCTTCGTTATATACTAAAGTAGAGAGTGAAACTCCTATTATTATGGTTAAAGGTAGCGAACAAAAATATCAAGATCAACTTAAAAATTTGATTTCAGAACTTTCTAAAATCGATACGAAGTCTAACTATACTGCAATAGATTCTATGTTAATATTACTTCGTGAAGGTGTAGAAGCACTTATTATAGTTCTTTCTTTAGCTAGTGCTTTAAAAGCAGCAAAACAAAGAAAAGGATTAATCTGGATATACACAGGTGCTATAGTAGGTATTCTTTCTAGTATACTTGCAGCTGTAGTCTTAAAATACTCTTTCCCTGCTCTATCATCTGGTACTAACAGAGAGATTATTGAAGGTGTTGTTGGTATCTTTGCAGTAGTAATGATGATAGGTATCGGAATTTGGCTACATAGTAAGAGTTCTGTTAAAGCATGGAAAAAATATATGGACTCTAAACTAAATCTAGTACTTTCAACTGGAAGTTTTATATCTATGTTCACACTTAGCTTCCTAGCTGTGTTTAGAGAAGGGGCCGAAACTATTCTATTCTATGCTGGAATCATGCCACTTATTTCAACAACTAACTTATTAGTCGGTATAGCACTTGCTGTTGTTGCCTTGATTATTATCGGTATAATTATGGTAAAAGCCTCAGGAAAACTTCCTATCAGTAAAGTATTCCTAGTACTATCTTGGTTAATCTATATTCTAGGATTCAAGATGCTTGGAGTAAGTATACATGCTCTACAAATTACTGATATTGTTTCAAATCATATTATAGACTACTTACCTACTATTGAAATTTTAGGAATTTATCCTAGTTACGAAGTAGTAATAGCTCAACTAATTTATATCGTTGTTGTAGCTATTAGTATATTTTATGAAAAATCTAAAAATAAATAGGTAACAAATGATGAAATATGGAGATAAAATATCTACCGTAGATCATCTAACTGAACTAAGAAAGAGATTAATACTAAGCCTTGTGTTTTTTATTGTCTCTTTCATAGTAAGTTTATTATGGTCTGCGGATATTTATAAATTTTTAACTAGTAATTTTAATAATAAATTGATTGTTCTTGGACCTAATGATATACTATGGATATATCTAACACTCGCAGGTATTTGTGCCTTTACTTTTTCGATACCATTTATCTGTTATCAAATTTGGGCATTTATAAAACCTGCTTTAGAAGAAAAAGAAGCTCGTGCATTACTTGCTTATATTCCAGCAGTATTCATTTGCTTCACAGTAGGTTTAATCTTCGGGTTCTTTCTAGTAACCCCTGCTATTTTAAATGTGCTTCTTTCTATTGGTGATGACTTATTCAATACACAATTAACAGCTCAAAATTACCTATCGTTTGTAATTAATACTACGATTCCGATAGCAATACTTTTTGAATTCCCTGTTGTTGTAGCATTTCTAACATCATTAGGTATTCTAACACCATCATTTTTAACACGTAATAGAAGATATGCATATTTTATACTAATCGTAATAGCTGTTGTTATTACGCCTGCTGACTTTATCAGTGACATCGTTATGTCTATACCATTAATTTTAATTTATGAAATTAGTATCATTATTAGCAAGTATATTTACAACAAAAGAGGTGAAAAATAATGGGATTTTTACGTGATATCGGGGCCCCCGGAGTTATAGTTCTTATTATAGCTGCTCTAATCATCTTCGGTCCTAAACGTCTACCTGAACTTGGAGAATCAATAGGAAAAATGTTCACATCATTTAAAAAATCAATTTCAGGTCTAACTGAAGAAGAAAATTCAACAAAACAAAACGAAAAAAAAGACAACTAAAAATAGACTTTACAATATGTTTAAAGCATATCTGTAAAGTCTATTATTTTTGTCTTATTTTGATAATTCAGTTAAATCATATGGTGTTTGTTGATAAACTTGGTTTAACCAGTTGTGATAGAATAAGTAAGCAACACCTCTCCATCTATTTTTAGGAGTCTTAGTATCATCATTTTCTGGGTAATAATTCACCGGAACTTCTATAGGTAAGTTACTATTTTTATCACGAATATACTCATTGTGAAGTGTATCTGCATCATATTCAATGTGTCCAGTCACAAATATTTTTCTTAAATCTTTAGTTGCTGCAAGAAGTGTTCCAACCTCTTCTGATCTAGCTAGTACATCAAGTTCAGAAATAGTAGATAGCTTCTCTTCCTCTATCTTAGTATGTCTAGAATGAGGAGCTAAGAAAGTATCTGTAAATCCTCTAGTTAATGTGTGATTTTCTAGAAGAACATCATGTTCAAAAACCCCAAATATCTTATCATCAACTTGCTCTTTTTTTACACCAAAATGGTAATATAAACTTGCTTGTGCTGCCCAACATATATTTAATGTTGAAAATACATGTGTTTTACTCCAATCAAAAATTTGATTTAACTCTCCCCAATAGTTTACATCTTCGAATTCTAAATGTTCAATTGGTGCTCCTGTAATAATTAGTCCGTCATAATAGTTGTCTTTCACTTCATCAAATGTTTTATAGAATTTTTCTAAATACGATTGTGCTGTATTTTTTGCCACGTGACTAGTAGTATGTAAAAATTCTACTTTGATCTGAAGTGGAGAATTCCCTAAAAGTCTTAATAACTGACGTTCTGTTTCTTCTTTCTTCGGCATTAAATTCAAGATTAGTATTTTTAAAGGTCTAATATCTTGGTTTTTCGCCCTATTTTCCTCTATTACTACTACCCCTTCTTCCAGCAGTTTATTTTTTACTGGTAATTCATTTTGTATACATATTGGCATCGTCTATCTCCTTAACTACTCTTTTTCTTAAATAAAAAAACTCGCCACTATTACAAACTTATGTAATAGGGACGAGTCTATCGTGTTACCACCCATGTTCGTGAATAAACTTATTCACCTTTATCGATACGTGTTCATATCATTGTGCTATATCGTGCACCTACGTAATTACCTATTAGATAATTATTACTCCGAGACCATTTTCAATTATATCTTTTCTTACTTTCTTCCACCAACCGAAAGTTCTCTGCTTTGAATCGATTATAATCTACTTATCTCTTCAATGTGTTTCATATTAGTTTACTTAACATTATAAAGAATTTAACACTATTTGTCAATAGAAAGCGCCTTAAAAATCTTAGAATCAAAGAAATCTTCGTTTCTCTATTATCTATGAATTACTTGTTAAATTCAATAAGTTCGAACTTGTTTCCATCATAATCAAGAACACTAACTGAAGTATTTACTATTACTCCACGTCCTACTTCTTTAATACCTTTTTGCGTTAAGAAAGAACGGATTAAACCACCATGACATACCGCTAATATTGTCTTATCTGGGTGTTCTTCGTGCTTTTCTTTAAAGAATGCTTCTACTCTATCTGCTGCATCTGAATCTAATTCCATACCTCTTGTTTCTCCAGCCTTAAGACCAGCTCCGTACTCTGCAAAAGATACACCTTCGTATTCCCCATATGATTTTTCTATTAATCTTTTATCTTTTATTACAGATAAATTTTTATTTTCTTCACTATTTGAATTGTCTAGCATGTATCTAGCAGTATCAAATGCTCTTCCTAAAGTGCTACTATAAGCAACATCAATAGTATATCCTTCTATTTTTTTCCCTGCAGCAATACCTTGACGGATTCCTTCTTCATTCAAAGGAATATCTGTATGTCCTTGAACTAATTTATTTTTATTATAATCTGTTTCTCCATGTCTTGCTAAAATAATACGCATGATCTCATCTCCTTACTAAAAAATTAGGGAGCGACCAAATAAAATCAATTTTTATAAAACTATGATTTCTTAGCCGTTCCCTTAATAATTTTAAATATTAAATTTCTCTAATA
Source organism: Gemella sp. 27098_8_155 (assembly GCF_041433725.1). Lineage (NCBI taxonomy): Bacteria > Bacillati > Bacillota > Bacilli > Caryophanales > Gemellaceae > Gemella > Gemella sp. 27098_8_155. The sequence goes on along the minus strand of NZ_JAPWCA010000014.1, from coordinate 35,556 downwards.
TATAGTCTCTTCCGTCATAGTGCAGTACGTTTAATGCTGTGTTGTTAATCAACATATTAGATTCAGGATATAATCCTAATGTACGTAAAAAGATACGAATAAAGGCACCATGACAAACTACTAAAATCGTCTGATCTTTGTGATTTAGATATTTTTCATTAAAGAATGAGCTTGCTCTTTCATAGACTTCCTCATCTTTTTCAATAGACTCTAAGCCAGTCTGAGCTTCTAATGCTGAAAAATATTCATCAAAAGTACTCTCTTCGAAATCACCGAAGAATTTCTCTATTAAACGAGCATCTTCAGTAATTTCTTTATTGATATTAATCTCATTATTAGAATTATCAAGCATTAGTCTAGCTGTCTCTACAGCACGTTTTAACGGGCTACTGAAGGCAAAATCAATGTCATACTCCGTTAACTTTTGACCTGCATTTCTCGCTTGACCTCTTCCAGTTTCATTTAATTCAATATCACTGTGTCCTTGAATTAATTTATTTTTGTTATAATCTGTTTCACCATGTCTTACTAATAATATTTTCATGATTTTTACCTATTCAAAAATGAAATCTTCATCTTCAATTGATTCAACATTCATACTTACAACATATCCATCACCTTTAACACTGAAGAAGTCATGGTTTTTAGTGTTAGTATTCATTGCATTTTCAATGATTGGATTAATTTCTTTATCTTCGAAGTATCCAGGGTATCCTAAGTTAGCTAAAGCACGGTTAGCATTGTACTCTACGTAGTCTTTAACATCTTCATATAGACCAATCTCGTCGTAAATATCTTTAGTATATTTTAATTCATTTTCATATAAATCTAATAATAATTTATACATTTCTTTTTCAGCACGCTCTTGCTCTTCTGGAGTTAAAGTTTTGAATAATTCTTGAGCATCAAATCCTGTGAAACTTCCGTGGATAGTCTCATCTAACAAAATCTTACGGATAATTTCTCCAGATGTCGTTACTTTTCCTTGCCCAGCAAGATATAATGGATAGAAGAAACCACTATAGAAAATATAACTTTCTAAGAATACTGAAGCTACACGAGCCATATATAAGTCATAAGTTGGAACTTCTGGTTTAAATAACCTCATGTAATAATCTTCAATTAATTTCGCTTTGAATTGAAGCTCTGGATTACTTGGAACCCATTCGTCTAATAAATAATCTGTTTCTTGTGAAGGGATTAATGATGTAAAGATTGTTGAGTAACTTTTCGCGTGAATTTGCTCCATCATTCCCATAAAGCTGTATACAGCTTGTTTTCTCATATCTTCAGTATGTAGAGATACAAGAGGCATACCTTTATCACCTTGTTGAGTATCAAGACCAGTTAAACCAGCTAATACTTTTTTGTAAGCTTCACGTTCTTTATCATTTAAATCTTCGTTCCAGCTCTTAATATCTTTTGACACTTTAAACTCAGTATCAACCCAAAATTGAGCAATATTTTGACGCCAATACATAAATGTTAAATCATCTTGTTTATTCCAGTTTACAGCTTTCATAATTAGTAATTTTTCCTCTCTTTTCTATATAGCACATGAAGTACATTCTTCTACAGAAAGTAGTTTGTTTCTTGTGTAATATAGTGATTTCAATCCTTTGTGATGAGCATAAATATAATATCTGGCAAGTTCTCTTGTTGTGATATCAGAATTTACGAATAAAATCACAGAAATACCTTGGTCTACATGTTCTTGAATAACTGCCATTAAATCAATAAGTTTCATTTGATCTATAGTAAACGCAGATTTATAGAACCATTGAGTTTTTGGACTTAAGTATGGCATTGGATAGAATGTTTCAGCATTCCCATAACTTCTACGTTCAATTTTATCAACAATCGGCAATACACTTGATGTTGAGTTTTGAACATAAGAAATACTTTGTGTTGGTGCTATTGCCATTCTATAAGCGTGATATAGTCCATTTTCTTTTACTCTATTTTTTAGACTTCTCCAGTCTTCTCTTGTTGGAATATGAATTCCTTCAAATAACTCTTTTACTTTATCAGTTACTGGTAAGTAGTCATTTTCAATATATTTAGTGAAGTATCTACCATTATAGTAATCTGATTTTTCAAAGTCTTTAAATGTTTCATTACGTTTTTTAGCAATTTGCATTGAACGTTCTAATGTATAGTAGTTCATCATCATGAAGAAGACATTTGCAAAATCTTTCGCTTCTTCACTCTCATAAGCTATTAAGTTTTTAGCTAAGTATCCGTTTAAGTTCATAGCACCTAATCCAACAGAGTGGAACTCATCATTAGCTTTTACTACCCCAGGTGCGTTTTTAATCTTAGTAGAATTACTTACAAATGTTAATGCATCCATACCTGAGTAGATAGATTCTTTAATTTTTTTACTTTCCATTACATTTACAATGTTTAATGAAGCTAGGTTACAAGAAATATCACGCTTAATAATGTCATCTTCACCGTAGTCTTTAATTATTGAAGTTTCTTGTAATTGGAAAATCTCAGTACATAAGTTACTCATCTTAACTTGTCCAATTTCACGAAGTGCATGATCTTTATTCGCGTTATCTTTGAACATTAAGTATGGGTATCCTGATTGTAATTGAGTTTGCGCTATTAAATTAAGCATATCACGAGCATCAAATTTACGCTTCATGATATTTTCGTTCGCTACAAATTCATCATAGTGCTTAGCGATATCAATATCATCAAGAACTAATCCATACTCTTCATAAATAGAATGTGGTCCAAACATGTAGAAATCTTTGTTCTCACGAGCTAAATCAAAGAATAATGATGGTACGATAATACCTGTAGAAATTGTTGGAAGACGTAATTCTTCATCGGCATTAACTTTTTTAGTATCTAAAAATTCTAATACGTCGTAGTGGAAGATGTTTAAGTAAACAGCTCCAGCTCCAGGACGTTGTCCAAGTTGATCCGCATATGCAAAACCTTGTTCTAAAGATTTAGCTACAGGAATAACACCTTTAGCTACCCCTTTAATTCCTTTGATACTCTCACCACGTGCACGAAGTTTTGATAAGTTAATCGCAACACCTCCACCAATTTTTGAAAGTTGTTTAGCTGTAGAATCGATGTAGTTAATTGAGTTAAGTGAGTCACCTACTTCTAATAAGAAACAAGATACTAACTCACCACGACGACTTCTTCCAGAGTTTAGGAATGTTGGAGTTGCTGGTTGTAATCTTTGTTCAAGCATAGAAATCATTAACTCTTTAGCTAAAGCAACATCTCCGTCAGCTAAATACATAGCAACGATGAATACATGTTGGTTAAAGTTTTCTAAATATTGTTTTTTATCATTTGTTTTTAATGCATAATCTTTATAGAATTTACTTGCTGCCATGTAACTTTTGAATTCAAATTTAAAGTTTGCAGCTAATTCTAAACATTCTAGAATTTCATCTTCAATATATTTATCAAAGATATTATAGTAGTAATTTTCTTCTACTAAGTATCTAAGTCTTTTGATTTCTGAACTGAATTTCTTTGTACGAAAGTCTACTTCACGAAGAAATTCTTCTATAGCTTCAACATCCTTTTCTAATTTGAAAAATCCATTGTCGTCTCTTTTTGTCACTTCATTATTTAGTTCAATATGGTTAAATTTCTCCATTCTTTACACTCTCCAAATATATTTTTTTAAATTTTATTAAGTCTTTTGTATTACCGTGTAATTCTATTTTCATAAGTAATGGCACATTATACTTTTCACTAATCGTCTCTGAAGCTTTAGCAAATCTATTACCCCAGTTTTTATTACCACTACCTACTACTCCTTTTAAGTGCTTGTGATTAGTTTCTAAAAACTCTTCTACACCATCAGGAACTTGTCCAAAACCAATCGTAGGTGTTATTAATATATAGTCAAAATCAACTTCATAATCAATATCAAATAGATCAATAACATCCTCTTCGGGAATCTTACACATATCTACAAATCTCTTGCAATTTCCAGTTAATGAAAATACAATTATCTTCATTCTCTCTCACGCTCCCACAAAAATATTTCCGAAATTATTTCCCGGAAATTTATGACTTATATCAATTATACACTCTATTTTATTATTTTTCAATCATTATTTTTTTCATGAAAAGGCTTAAAATCTTTTTTGGAAATTTGTATATCTATTTAATAATTCAAAATTCTATTAAGCAACTTTACACACTACAACGATTAAAATCATCATAAGAAAAAAATTTTTTTCCTTTTAGTTTTCTTAATTTTACATAAAAAAAACTTTAAACAAAATTCCCCTGTTTAAAGTTTTCTTCTATAATATGTTTAGTTTATTATATCGCTTTTTCTTCTCGCAAATTCAGAAAAATAGAATTTATCAACTCTATGACGACTCTCTGTATAATGTAGGAAATCTGTTCCTTCTGTGTATATATCACTTCGTAAAACTGCAATATGTTTGTGACCATTTAAATCAATATATGTAGTATCTTCTTCATTAACAGGTTCAATTTTAAAATCTTTATTTCCATAAGAGATTTTAATTCCTAAATCCTTTTCTAGATATTCATATAATGATTCCTCTACACGATTTGTAGGTAGATCCCCTATTGTACTTTTTCTAATATAATCTTTATCTAGGATTACTGCTTCTCCATCAACGATTCTTTGACGTACCAGATAGATTAGTTTTTCATCTGGCTTAACAAGCCCAAGCCTTACTAAAAAATCCGGAGCATCTACTTCTTTATTCACCAACACTTTAGTAGTTGCATCTACATCTTGAAATTGGCGACGTTCTTTAAAACTTAGTATTCCCGTTACAGGTAATCTAAATCTATGAACATCTAACACTATAGATCCTTTCCCTTGTATTTTGTGAATATAACCATTTTCTAATAATAGAAGTAATGCTTTTCTTATAGTTTCCCTAGAAACATTATATTCTCTTGCGAGTTCATTTTCACTTGGTAAGAGAGAGTTAGACCTGTATTGCCTATTCTCTATTTTTTCTCTTAACTCTAAATAGATCTTAAAAAACTTATTCATGATTTCCCCCAAAATAAATAACTATATGTGTATATTTTACCATAATTTACATAAATATTAAATATTTTTTACTCAAAAACTTTTATAAATCCTTGTATTTTTGTTAATTTGTGTAAATATGTAAACCAAATTTAAAGCAAACCTCATTTCTACAACTATGTTTATGTGTTATAATGTTTATTGGAGGTGCAATAATGAGAAAATATATTATACAGTTCCTTATTGTTATAGAAAATTTTTCACTATTTATTAGTGGAATACTAGCCATAATATTTTACAATTGTTTTAATTTAAATTTTTATAAAAGTTTCTATCAAAAAGAAAATTTAGCCCCAAAAATTGGAACTACATACGAAGAATTAATAAAAAATACCACTAATTTACTAGATTATCTGAATCATAAAGCAATATTAAATCTTGATTGGTATACAGATAAAGATATACTTCATATGCAAGACGTTAGGACACTATATAGTTTAAGCTACAAAACAATGATATTTTTTATCGTAGTTTTTACTATTTCTACTATATTGCTGATAATACTTTGTAAGAAAAGAACTATTTTCTATATAACAAATACATTTAACAAAGTACTACTTGCATTTATTATAGTAATAGGTATCCTATCTTGTATCATTTCATATAATTTTACTTCATTTTGGATAAAATTCCATCAGTTGCTATTTTCAAATGATCTTTGGTTATTAAGTCCTGATGAGTCAAACTTAATTCAAATGGTGCCCGAAGAATTCTTCATAAGTCTCATTACAACAATAATCTTACATATCTTTATACTATTTATTTCATTGTTTATATTAAATACTGTGGTAAAGAAAAGAATGAAAAATAATTAAACTTAAAGATGATATTAAAAATTTAATTTCTTATAATTATGTGATATAATTAATTTTAGTTTCAAATAAATAAATTACGAAAGGATAAATTATGGCTCAAAATGATAAAAATGTTGTTACTGAAGATAAAGTAACATTTAGATTATGTGATGATTGCCTTGGTGTAAATCTTAAAACTTTGATTCCAAAACTAAAAAAGAAAGCACCAAATGCAGAATTTATCATAGGATGTCAATCTTATTGTGGACCCGGAAGAACTCAGACATTCACACTTGTTAATAGTAGAATTTGTATAGCAGATACTGAAGTCGAACTGATGCCTTTAGTTGATGAAAAACTTAGAGATCGAATGAGTGCCGAAGACGAAGAAAAATACAGAAAGCGTCTTGAACGTCGTCTTGAACGTACTTTCTACTTCATTATACCTGAAAATGCAACTATAAAAGTTGGTGAAGAAGTAGATGTCGATAAAGAAGGAGTAATCGCTCGTAAAGCAGGAAAATCTTATCTAGATGATCTTATTATCGAAGGAGAAGTTGATAATACTAAACCTGGAACTTACGAACTTATATACCGAGTTAATATCGATAATAAAGAACACAAGAGAAAAAGACTTATCACTGTTGTTGATGAAAACGTATAATTAACATTCATAAATATATATCAATCTAAACCTATGAGATAATCGTTGTATATACCTCTACTCATAGGTTTTTTCTTTATTTTTATGAAAAAAATATTTATACTATTTTTTGAAAATTACGTTTACTTTTTTTGTAAATATGATATAATATAAGTAAAGACATAGTAGTCGGAGGTTATGATCATGGAAAATAAATATTCTAAAATTTTAGTCGCAGTAGACGGTTCAAAACAAGCTGAATGGGCTTTCAAAAATGCCGTTGCCATTGCTCGAAGAAACGAGGATGCAGAGTTATATATCGCGTCTGTTATTGATGCGACAATCGCAACTTCTGGTTTATCAGATCCTTACATTTTCAACTCTTTCTACAAACGTACTAAAGAATTAGTTGATAGCTATGTAGAATCTGCTAAAGAAGACGGATTAACTAAAGTATTCGGTATCGTTGAACAAGGTATTCCTAAAATTGTTCTTAGTGAAGATATTGTTGACGAAAAAGGTATCGATCTTGTAGTTTGTGGATCTTCTGGTTTAACTGGATTCAAACGTATGCTTATGGGATCAGTGTCTGAAGGTATCGTTAGATATGCAAAATCTGACGTAATCATCATTAAACAACGTTCTATCCCAGCGGATTTCGAAGCAACTATCGCTAAAAAATTCCAAGAAGAACAAGAAAAATAAGCATCTCTAAATAAGATTTAGATTAATATATTTTAATTTAAATTCATTTAAAATTTTTCCTTTTTATAATGAACGACGCATATATCGTATGCGCCGTTCATTTTTTATTAATAAATCTTTTCAACTTTTAAACTATCATAATTCAATGCTGCAAGTTGCACAGAATTCGGTCCAAAATACTTAGTATAATCATGAAGCTGTTGCTTATCGTCATAAATATAAACCCTATCTCCGATACTTTCTTCATCACCTATTTCTACTACTAAGTGACTCATCATTGTTGAATAAATATTTCTCTCTTTACCATTAATTAAACATGTTTTTCCTTTTAATCTATCTCTTAGTATTCCATCACCATAGCCAATATTAACAACTCCTACTTTTTTATCAGCATCAGCTATATACGAATTTGAGTATCCAATACATTCGCCTTTATTCAAGGTTACTATATTAATAATTTCACCATAAACAGTAATCGGGTTTTTTATAACTAAATCCTTAAGAGCAACTGGATTTTCCTTCACATTATAAGGCATAGCTCCATAAAGAATAATCCCTAACCTCTGATGTGTTGTTTTCTCAAAAGTACCATCTCGTAAAAATGAAGCACTATTTTGTAAGTGAACTACTTCAAAATCATGATGATATTGTGCTTCTTCAAGAACTTTCAATACCAATTCTTTTTCTTTTTCATAGAATCCATCAAACTCATCAGCAAATGAAAAATGAGACCAAAATCCTTTTAATTTCAGATTGTTCTCTTTACAGAAATTTATAATTTCTAGTACTTCTTCGAGATTTCTTGCTCCAGCACGTCTCATACTACCCGCAAATTCCAATTGCAGCGTTAAGTCTCTAACATTTTCAAGATTTTCTTTTAAATATTCAAGACCCGCTATATTTATCTCAACATTGTATTCTCTAACTAAATCAAAATTATAAGTTGGATTTAAAAGAAAAATATTAGCATCTTCTCCTAATGTTTCTCTTATTACTTTACACTCTTCTTCTTTTGTCGTTGCAAAGTAATTTATCCCTACTTCCGAGTATAATTTTACACATTCTCTTAAATCTAAATTATACGCATTGTTTTTAACTACAGCTATTATGTCCTGTGCTCGTTCTTTTAAATTTATTGCATTTTGTCGTATGTTATTATAATTTAACTCAATTGTTGCCATAAAAATCCTTTCTTAGATAAAAGGGAGTGACTCTAAAATCATGATTTCAGAGAAATCGATTTTTTAAAGCCACCCCCGCAAATTTCATCAGATATCTAAAAGCTTTTATAAAGTAAATTTAGATATCTATAAACCACTGCGTTTATGAATTCTCATATAAACTTTTTAGGACCTTTAAATCAGCCCTTTTTATTTTACTTAAAATCAACAAAGTTATTTGTTGTAATGATTCAATATTCCTAGGTAATATTTAACCCCTACTTTTAATATTTTTTCATCAAAGTTGAAAGTTGGTGTGTGTAATCCTGAAACATAGTTTTTTTCTTCATTTCTTAAACCTAAAAAACTATAGTTTATAGGAGACAATCTACTAAAGAATGAGAAATCTTCTCCGTATAAATAAGCTTCTTCTAACTCAATATAATCAATATTTTCTTTTTCTATAACTTCTTTAATTACTTTATAAGGAACTTCATCATTAATTACCGCTGGATAACCTTCAGCAAAGTCAACACGAATACTTGCTCCAGTAAGATGTTCAAGACCAACACGAGTATTTTCAATTGCAGCTTTTATCGTAGCCAGATCTTCCATGCTGTATGTTCTAATAGTTCCTTCTAGGTAGGCATTCTCCGCAACAACATTCATAGCATCTCCGCCGTACATTTTACCGATATGAATAATATTAGTATTACGCGCTTTTGTATGTAATGCATTAAGTTTTAACATCTCTTGGAAGAACATTGTAGCTACATTAAGAGCATCGATTCCAGTATTTTTTAAACCTACATGAGCTGCACGCCCTTTAATATAGATTCTATATTCATTAGCACTAGCCATAATTTCTTTTGGTTTAGAGATGATATGCCCTTCTGGATAATCTGGATTCATATGTAAGGCATAACTTGCTAAAATGTTATACGGTGAAAAATTAAAATCATTGATTAATAAATTTCCACCGCCGAAAGTTTCTTCAGCTGGTTGAAATACGAAAATGCTATTCACCTTCGTATCATTATTTTTGTAATAATCTACCGCTTCTATAACACTACCTAAAAGCATAGTAGTATGTCCATCATGTCCACAAGCATGCATCACACCATCATTATTTGATTTAAAATCAACATCATTTTCTTCTGTGATAGGCAATGCATCAATATCAGCTCTGAATAAAATCGTATCTTTAGTTTCTACGCTTGCTTTGCAGATTACCACCAACCCTGTCTCAAGAGTTTCTTGATATTCTATACCATATTCTTTTAAGACACTAGCGATAAATTCTTTAGTTTTATGCTCTTCCAAAGATAACTCTGGATTTTGGTGCAGATGTCTACGCCATGATGTTAAATTCTCTTCAGTAATTACTTTCATCTTCTCTTCCTACTTTATTATAAGTTTCTTAATTCTGCGATAATATCTACTTTTTCTTCTGCAACTTCACTACGTGTTTTGATTACTCGTGCTGGAACACCCGCTACTACATCTCCACTAGCTACATCTTTTGTTACTACACTTCCAGCTGCAACAACAGCATTGTCTCCAATTTGTACACCTTCTAAGATAACAGCATTAGCTCCGATAAGAACATTGTTACCTACACGTACTGGTGTAGCATTAGCTGGTTCAATAACACCTGACAACACAGATCCAGCACCAACGTGAGAGTTTTCTCCAACTTCTGCACGCCCACCTAAAATAGCATTCATATCGATCATAGTATTTTTACCAATTTTAGCTCCGATATTAATAACAGCACCCATCATGATAACCGCATTATCTCCGATACTAACGTGTTCACGAATTGAGCATCCTGGTTCGATACGAGCGTTAAACTGAGTTAAATCAATCATCGGCACACCACTATTACGGCGATCATTTTCTACACGGTAATTTACTACCACAGCTTTATTAGCTTCGTAAAATTCCACCCAATCAGCAAAATCCGCAAAGATAACTCTTGAGTTTCCTTCACCATAAACTTCTAAAGTTTCTGGAAATTCTACATCAGCGTTAAAATTAACATAAACTTTAACCGGTGTTTTCTTTTTAGATGTTGCTATAAATTTAATAATCTCTTCTGTTGATTTCATTTCTTTCTCCTATTATCTATATGATTTTTTTCTATTTTATATCTAATTTTTACATATGTCAAACTAACTTTATTATAATATTCTTTGTTTAAGGGAGTGACTCAAAAATCGTGATTTCGTAGAAATCGATTTTTTAGAGTCACCCCCGCACAGTTTATTAGATATCTAAAAAGCTTTTATAAAGCTAATTTAGATGTCAATAAACCACTGCGTCTATGAGTTTTCATAGAGACGACTCAATAAAACTCTTTTAAAGAATCCCTTGAATCGCTTCTGACTTTATTATTCTATACCTAGTACATCTTTCATAGAATATAATCTAGGTTCATCAACACTGTTAAGCCACTGTGCAGCTGTAACAGATCCTTTTGCGAACATTTTTTTACTTAGAGCTGTATGTTTAATCTCAATTACTTCATCTTCTCCAGCAAAAATCACTTCATGCTCACCTACTATAGTTCCACCACGAACCGCGTGAATTCCAATCTCTTTTTCTTGGCGTTTCATATCTCCGTGACGACCATAAACTCTAGTATAATCTTCTACATCTTTAACCGCATCTACTAACATTTTTGCAGTTCCACTAGGTGCATCCACTTTTTTATTGTGGTGTTTTTCAATAACTTCGATATCATATCCTAATAACAATTCACTAGCTTTTTTCACTAATTCTACTAAGACATTTACTCCTAAGCTGTAATTCCCAGCGAAAACTACTCCAACATGAGTCGCTAGTTCATCGATTAATTCTAATTCTTCTGCAGTATGACCAGTTGTCGCTATTACAACTTTCGTTGTTGTACGTTTAGCATACTCCACTAGTTCAGCAGTCCCAGCGTGATGAGAAAAATCAATAATCACATCAGCCACCTTTTCTAAAGATTCATATGAAGTATAAGTAGGAAATTTTTCTTCTAATAATTCACGACCTACACCTGCAACAATTTCTAAATCAGTACTGTCTTGAATATAGTTTTTTAGAACTTGTCCCATAGTTCCATTATAACCACTTAATAAAACTCTCATTTTTACTCTCCTTGTAATGAATTAAGTCTTGCAATCTCTTGCTCTAATTTTGTCGCTAATGTTGGAGCAACGTGTGTCATAGGTAGACGGTAGTGACAAGCTGATTTCCCGATTAATTCTACACATTTTTTAACTGGCATTGGGTTTGGTTCAGCAAATAACATGTGGATGAAGTCTAAGTATTTAAGTTGTAATTCAAACGCTTTATCCACTTGTCTTTCTAAAGCATATTTACACATTAAGTGAGTTGCTTTTGGATAAATATTAGCTAAAACAGAGATTGTCCCTTTACCACCTGCTAAAATAATAGGTACATTAATGTCATCATTTCCTGAGTAAATATCAATTTTATCCCCTACTAAGTTTCTAACTGCTAAAGTATGAGCAATATCCCCTACCGCATCTTTGTATGCCACGATATTTTTGTGCTGAGATAAGTGTAAAATAGTCTCAGGAGCCATAACTTGTCCAGTTCTTCCTGGTACATTGTAAAGTACAATTGGTAAATCTACACTATTCGCGATTGCTTCAAAGTGTTCAATTAGACCTTGTTGGCTAGTTTTGATGTAATATGGTGTTACTACTAATAATGCATCTGGTCCTAATTTTTCAATTTCTTGGCTTAATCTAATTGAGTGAGCTGTATCGTTAACCCCACTACCTGCAATAACAGGTACACGTCCTTCTACTCTATCAATAGCAAATTTAATTACCGCTACTTGCTCATCGTCAGGCATAGTTGAACTCTCACCAGTAGTTCCCGCTACGATAATCGCATCTGTACCTTCACTAATTTGGAATTCGATTAACTCTCCAAACGTATCATAATCTACACTTCCATCCTCGAAAAATGGTGTTACTATTGCTACTCCGCTTCCTGTATAAATTGTCATAATCTTGTTCTCCTTGTTTCTAACTTATTTTATATAATTTTAATAATATTTTTTATGTTATTTTTTAAATTAAATATCTTGTCTAATTAAATCTTCTAAAGTCTCACCTTTTACTACTAGGCGACTAGTTCCATCTTTTACAAATACTACCGGCAATTTCGGTAATCTATTGTAATTGCTACTCATACTGTAGTTATACGCTCCTGTTGATGATACTAATAGTAAGTCACCTTGCTCAGCTTTAGGTAATTTCGCATCCATTACTAACATGTCTCCAGACTCACAGCATTTACCAGCAACTGTATAAGTTGTATCTGCTTCTTGATTCATTTTATTAGCTAACATTGCCTCGTATTTTGCTTTATATAATGCATAACGAGGATTATCTGCCATACCTCCATCAACGAACACGTATTCACGACCTGCAAAAGTTTTCTTAACTCCACCAACACTGTATAATGTGCTACCTGCGTTACATGTTAAACTTCTACCAGGTTCAATAACTACCTTAGTTAAATCTAAACCGAAATTATCACTTTCACGTTCCACTACTTCGATATACTCTCTTAAAAATTCAGCAAGTTCAAAAGGTCTATCTTCTTCAGTATAATAAACTCCGAACCCTCCACCTAGATTAAGAACACTTATAGTTAAACCTAATCTTTCTTGAACTTTTTTCGTAAATTCCATAACCACTTTTACAGCTTCGAAAAATGAAGTTTTCTCAAAAATTTGTGATCCGATGTGTGAATGGAATCCTACAAAGTTAAGATTACTTTGATTATTAATATCTGCGATTAAATCATAAATTGTTTCATCATATACTGAATAACCAAATTTCGAATCATCTTTTGCAGTTTTGATGTATTCATGAGTATGCGCATCGATACCTGTATTAATTCTTAGAAGTACATCTACAGTATTCCCACTCTCTCTTACGATTTCATTAATCATTTCATATTCATAGTCATTATCTATAACGATAGTTCCTACACCAACTTCTAATGCATATTGTAGTTCCTCACGAGTTTTATTATTTCCGTGGAAATAAGCTCGTCTCATATCATATCCAGCTTTATATGCTGTGTGAATCTCACCAAGTGAAACCACATCTACACCTAAACTTTCTCTACTCGCAATTCTTAATACTTCTAAACAACTAAAAGCTTTCGATGCGTAAAGAACTTCTGTATTGAACTTCGAACTTTTAAAATTATTAATAAAAGTTCTACATTGGTTCACTAACATATTCTCATCATAAACATAAAGTGGTGTCCCGTATTGAGCCTTTAACTCACTTACTCCAACACCTGAAATATTCAGTTCACCATTTTCTACCGTCATACCATCAAATAATCTCATTACTTTCTCCTTCAAATAAGTTATGAAAAATAGACTACAAGAACAAAAGGTCCTTGTAGTCTAGCTTATAATTCTATCCTATTCCTCTTGCCCTTATTATAAAAAGCTCACCATGAAGAAAATGGGCATTTTCTAATGACAGTGTTATGCCTATTCGACATAACCCCAGTGAAATAAATCACTTCGGCGATGCTACCTTTTAAATTAGTCATCGCGGCCTCTTTTTATAATACTTATCTATTTACGTTGTATAAATAATATCATGGTTTGAAATTATTGTCAATAGTTTTCAGAAAATTTTTATAATATCCTAGTTTTGGTGTTTACATATACACAATTAGTATTGGTTGTAATTACTCTTTAAAACAACTATAATATACTCATACTAAAAGAAGATTGCACAATATACTCTTCTTAATATAAAAAATAAAGGATTATAAAATATGATTGACTTCACAAAAAATGATGACTTAAATAAAATCATCAATGACAATGACATAGCGATTATTCAATACGGAGCAGCAACATGTATGCCATGTCACTCAATAAAGAACAGAATTACTACTTGGCAAGAAAATCACAAAGACATTGCAGCATACTACATTTCATTAGAAGAAAATATGGAAATTGCTGCTCAACGAGGCATTCTTTCTGCACCAACTGTAGAAGTTTATATTGAAGGAAAACTATCCATTCAAAAAAGCGGATACTTCAGTCTAGATGAAATTCTAGAAAAAGTAAGTGCTGTAAGTGAACAAATTAAATAAAAAATATGGGAGTGACTCAAAAATCGTGATTTCATAGAAAATCGATTTTGTCGAGTCACCCCCACACAGGTTATTAGATATCAAAAAAGCTTTCATAAAGCGAATTTAGATATCAATAAACCACTGCGTCTATGAGTTATCATATACACTTTTTTAAAAGTTATTATTTTTAAATCGCTCTTGTTATTAGTCATTAATTTATTTGGCTAATATATCTACAGGTTCTTCGCCTAGAAATAGTTTTACATCATTTATATCAACAATTCTAAATCCTTTTATTTTTGATTCCAGTTGTCTTACTGACTTAGTCACCCTCGATGTATCGATAAGTAATATCTTTTCATAGTCAGGCGCTTTTTCTTCTGCTCTCTTAAGAAATTTCATAACATGCTCAGAATGTAAATATGTCTGACCTTTATATGATTTTATTTCTACTACATATTTCTTACCATTTTTTTCAAGACATAGATCAAAATCCCTACTTCTATTTTTGGGTTCCGTAACTTTATAACCAATATTTTTAAAAGCATACGCAAGTAATAGTTCTTTACCTATTGGCGAAGTTAACTTCTCTAAAGCTGCAAGTAAGGGTTTAGGTTTAATCTTAATAACCGATTTCTTTAATCCCTCAGGATCTTTTGTTAATAGTTTTCTATTAAATCCAATAATATAATCTTCCACTATAGCAAAATGACCATGTGCTATACAGTTTCTAATCGCTGTTAATAAAGCATTTATTTTTGAAAAAGTAGTATATTTTGTAACTATTATTTTTTGACAATTAGAACAAATATTTTCCTCAAAAAACCTCCATTCATCATTACTTATAACATCCTTTGAACCTATCCACTTCACATCACGACTTTCATTCATTCCCATTCGACTCATTACATAGGTAAATGAAAATTCATCGTATATCTTATCAGAAATTAATTCATTTTTATCTGATTGGTATGAATCAATATTCGGTGTATACCAAAGTAATTTTTTTATTACAGTATCCATTTCTTCTGAAAGTTTAATTGGTCTAGGACTGTGGTGTATTTTATAATTTTTTTCTCTTCTACTACTGCAACATTTCTTAAACATATCCTTCTCCTAAAGTTAGTAAAATTTTGAAATCAGTTTATATTAATTTTATTATAACATAGATCATGTACATAAAAAAAGACACGTAGGGGTGCATATACGTATTTTAAAAAGGAATACTAAATTTTCAAAATTCAGGAATTTTTTGATTAGGTTATATCTGTTATTTACATAATCTTAAAAATATAATTTTAATTCTAAATATAATAAGAATATCTTTTCTGATAGAATCTATAGTGATATAATTAAAGTAGGCTACTTGCCCGGAAGGGAGGTGTTTATATGGTTTATATATTCATCCAAATCCTTGTTGGTCTATTTGTAGGAGTTATTCTCCTGTTTATAGAATATTTTTATTTCCTAAATGATAAAAATAACAAGAAGAAGTAGTCTTATTTAGGCGCGACGTATGTGTATCACTTCATGTATGAATATATATTAGCCTACTAAAATGAGTACGCTAATACATATAAAAAAGCAACTGAATCCGCATTTCAGTTGCTTTTCGTGTTTATATGTGAATATATTCATCCAATTCACTTACCTACATTCTAACACATCTATTTTCTTCTTGTCAATACATTTGAAGGGGAGATATAGTAAAATTATTACGATATTTTCTAAGTAATTTTCAGTTCAAATATAAAACTAAAATTTAATCTAAAACTGGTTTTCAACTGAAGGCTACCTTGTATAATTAACCGAATTTGACAAAGAACAAAAATTTGTCCAAATTTTGAGGCAATTACCAACTTTTTCTATATTATCTTATTTTATTTACTCGACGACAAACCTACTCGCTAATTTATATACTTGTTTAATTTCCTTAGTCTCTAAGTTCCAAGTTTTTAATTCTTCTTTTATTAATTCTGGAAATTTTCTACTTATATCTCTTAGTGCATTTCCTACTGATTTTATTACATATTCACTAGCGTCTTCTTTTAATGGTGCTATTCTTTTTATTGCTTCTTGTGGATTTTCTTTAAAGTACGGTCTACTAGTCCATATTCGTAATCCTTCTGTGACTGCTCTTCTAGTATTTGGATTATCTGAACTTAGCCACTCATCAACTACTGGGATTGAATTTTCATAACCTTTATTTTTACAATATTCATCAAATGCTTTCGCAAGAACCTCTTGTACTCTCCAATTATCATCTTTAGATACTTTATCTCGCATAAAAGTTAGGATATCATGATCATCCGATAAATATCCAAAAAGAAATATACTATACATTCTGACTTGATATACTTTTGACTCATAGGATAAGAAAGCTAACTTCTTAATATAAGCTCTATCATTATTTTTATAATCAGCTAAGGCTCTTTTCTCTTCCTTCTTGAATCCACTCTTTATTAGAGAAAATTCTTTCTCTAGGCTTTTAATATATTCGTTCAAATAAATTCACCACCTTATTATTACTAAAAAAAGCATATAGAATGATAGACACTCTATATGCTTAAGGATGATTTGCTAAAATTAGTTGTTAGCTTTTAAGAAATCAACAGTTTTTTGGATTACTAACTCACCACGTAAGTCTTCAACACTAATACGTTGTTTGATTCCTTCTTCAGTCATGTTGTACATAGTAGCAAGTTCTTTAACTTCTGCATCGATGTCAGCATCTGTTACTTCAACTTTTTCTACTTCGGCGATTTCACCTAATACGAATGAAGTTTTGATTTTGTTTTCTGCATCAGATTTCATTTCAGCTTTAAGTTCAGCTTCACCTTTTCCAGTGAATTGTTGGTATAAATCAAATGATAATCCTTGACGAGATAAGTTTCCAGTGAATTGTTCAAACATAGAATCAACTTCTTGTTCTACTAATTTTTCTGGTACAGAAAGTTTTGCATTTTCTACAGCTGTAGAAATTACTTTATCAGAATAAGATTTTTCTGCTAAGTTTTCTTTTTCTAATTTAATTTCTTCTTTTAATTTTTCTTTGTATTCAGCTACTGTTGAAGCTGCTTCTTTAGTGAATTCTTTAACAAATTCGTCAGTTAATTCTGGTAAAACTTTTTCTTTTACGTCGTGAACTGTAACTTCGAATTTAGCTTCTTTACCAGCTAAGTCAGCTACTTGATAGTTTTCTGGGAATGTTACGTTAACTTCTGTGTCAACTGGTGCAACTTTTCCTTCTAATTGTTCTTCGAATCCAGGGATGAATGAACCTGATCCTAATTCTAATTCGTAACCTTTAGCTTCTCCACCTTCGAAAGCTTCATCTCCGATGAATCCTTTAAAGTCGATAACTACGATATCACCTTTTTTAGATTCTCCTTCTTTGATTTGCCATTCAGCTTGACGGCTTAATAAGCTATCTAATCTTTCTTCTACATCAGCATCAGTTACTTCTACTGAGTCTTTTTCTAATCCAAGGTTTTTGTATTCACCTAATTCAACATTTGGTTTAACAGTAACAACTGCTTCGAATTTAACACCTTCTTCTTTGCTGATTTCTTTAACATCGATATCAGGCATAGCTAATGGTGAAACTTCTAATTCGTCGATAGCTTTAGTGTAAGCTCTTGGTAATACATAATCAACTGCATCTTGGTATAATGCTTCTTCACCGTACATTTTGTTGAATACGGCTCTTGGTAATTTACCTTTTCTAAATCCAGGTGCGTTAACACGTTTAACTGCACGTTTGAATGCTTGGTCTAATCCTTTCGCAAATTCTTCTTTTGTTGCTGAAAAAGCGATAACTACTTTTCCATCTTCTTTATTTAAAATTTGTGACATTTATTTTTCCTCCAAAAATACTTTTAAGTATCATCAAAAATGTTAGTATAAAAATACTAAAAACTCTTGATTAATTATATAGTAAATAGCGTAAAAAGTCAATAATTACACATCTAAATTATTGTTTTCAAAAGTAATTTTCATACTTTCAAAAAATTTTCAAACTACAGATAATTTAATACTAAATTACAAAAAAATTGTAATACTTCTTGCTTTTTTATTATCTACCTACTATTTTTTTACTGAATTCTTTTATCAATTTATCATTTTCTCTAAAGTTTGGATAATATTTTCCTAACAATGCATAAAATCTAGGTGTGTGATTTGTTTCTAGTAAATGAGTAAGCTCATGAACAACTATATGTTCTAAACACTCAATCGGATATTTTATAAGTTCATAGTTTATCCAGATTCTTTTCGCTTCAATATTACAAGTTCCCCAGCGGGTTTTCATCTTTTTAATTCTTAGTTGTTCAGCATGGACACCCATGATTTTTTCGTATTTATTAATAAACTCTAAAGCTTTGTTATAAAGAACTTTTCTCAGATAACTCGTAACTATTTGTCCCCTGTCTTGATCTTTATCCTTTATAACTAAAATGATTTTATCATCGGATAATTTTACTACATTTTTATTCCCTAATCTTACTTCTAAAACAAATTCTTTTCCAAAAATAATATGTTTTTCACCAGTTACATACTGTTTCACAGTATAGCCATTCATTAATATATTGTTTCTTCTTAATTTGATTTCATCAATATTTTCTTGAATCAATTTCTTTATAATATAATTAGGTGTTCTTGGAGGGGCACTTACTACAACCTCAGCGTTTTTTTCGACTTTTAAATAAATGTTTTTCATTTTTCTTCTGTACTTAATCATAACGACTAAATCACCTATATTTATTACTCTTTTCATACTCCCCCTCCTTTATTTCTTATTATTTTAGCTCGTTACCAACTAAAGCTGTACCAACTCTTATATGAGTCGCACCTTCTTCAATCGCGATTTTGTAATCATTACTCATACCCATAGATAAAAATTCACACGGTGCATATGGTAATTTAAGTGCTTTTACTTCATCACGTACTTGTCTTAATTTTCTAAAACAATTACGCAACACATCTTCATCATCAACAAAAGGCGCCATTGTCATTAGACCTACAACTTTAATTTTCGAATATTGTTCTAATGATTTTATAAACTCTACTGTTTCTTCCGCTGTTAATCCATGTTTACTTTCTTCACCAGAAACATTAACCTGTACGAAACAATTAACTTCTTTTTCCGCACGTTTTTCGATTTCCTTAGCTAAGCTATCTCTGTCTAGAGCATGAAAATAATCTACCTCGTTTATAACATCACGTACTTTTCTAGTTTGCAAGCTTCCTATTAAATGCCAAGTCTTACTAGAATATTTACTTTTTCTCTCAACATAATTTTGAGGACGATTTTCAGCAAAATCTGTAATTCCCGCTTCTATCGCTTCTTCAACTCTAGTATCTGTAACATACTTAGTTACAGCTATTAATTTCACTTCATCAGCATTTCTACCAACTTTTTCACAAGTTTCAGCTATTTCTTTTGTTATGGTCTCAAAGTTTTTTCTAACGTTCATTTTCTCTCCTACTTACTCTATTTTTTTAATGTTATATTATAATTATAACATGATGTTTATTATTTTGTTATTAATTAAATAAAAAAGGGAGTGACTCAAAAATCGTGATTTCTTAAGAAACAAGATTTTGTCGAGTCACCCCCGCAAAGTTTATTAGATATCTAAAAAGCTTTTATAAAGCGAATTTAGATATCAATAAACCACTGCGTCTATGAGTTTTCATATACACTTTGTTAAATTTTAGGGATTTTTGTCAGTCCCATAACAAGTAGTCGGACGGAGTCGCACCGCCATCTTCCTTCTTAATTAAGAAGGACGTCATCCTTTTTGAACTACTGCCCTACTTGTCGCCCTCATTATATCAGATTTTTACTTTATACTCAACTATTCACATAATTCCACAAATTCCTTAAATTTATTAAAAGAGGTAATAAAAAATTTCCGAAGAAAATGAATTCCTCGGAAGTTATGCTTTACGCTTATATTTTTCTGAATTTCTTATTAATATTATTCTTAATCCCAAGAAGAAATATATTATACAACTAATAAATAATATACCTAAACTAAAGATTAACAATAAGATGCTATACACTAAGAATAGAAATGCAACTACATTATGGTTTATACCTTTTTTCAAAATTGCAAATAATAATATTAAAAATAAAACTATTAAAAGTGCGAAATATACCCAAGCAAGTTGTCCCATTACTTGGAAGATAAAGTGCATATCCTTCGTAGAAACATTGGCACTATCTTGAGTAAGACGCGTTTGTTCACGAATTTGATCAACTATCTTATTTCTTAAATACTCGTTTCCTACATATCCTCGAAATAGATTAATCATTCCACCTACAAATGCAATATATACAATATAAACTATACTAGAGATAAGTAATAATATCTTCTCTAATTTATCAAAATACATTAATTTTCACCTTTATTTTTGCAGTTAGCACAAGTTCCATAAAACGATAAAGAGTTATCTTGAACCTCAAAAGAATATTCTTTTTTCATATATTCAATAAGTTTATTGAATATTGGGTTAGATACTTTTTCAATGCTATTGCAGTTAGTACATATTAAATGATGATGAAGTTCGTCATCTACAGATTGTCTCAAATGATATTTAGAAACACCATTGCTGAAAGATATTTTTTCTAATATTTTTAACTCATAAAAAATATCTAGAGTTCTATAAACGGTAGCTATACCAATATCTGGTGTTTTTTCTTTAAGAATAAAATACAGTTCCTCTGCACTAAGATGTTTATCTTCATTTTCAACTAAAATCTCTACAATCTTTTCCCTTTGTGGAGTTAATTTGTATGAAGATTTTTGAATAATTTTAATTATTTCTTCATAAATACTCATATACTATTTCGCGCCTTTCCTATTTTTCAAGTAAGCTAATGCAAGCATCGTCTTACTGTCAGTTATAACATTATCATCTAAAAGCTTGAATGCTTCTTCAATTTTATATTTTCTTAAATTAATAAATTCATCGTCATCTGGATCAATTTCTCCAGCATATTCTAAATTATCAACATAGTAAATTGTGATTAACTCAGAGCTATAACCTAATGCTACGTGAACATCGCATAGTTTTTCCAGTCTTTCTTCTTCTACTACATATCCTGTTTCTTCACGTAATTCTCTAATAGCAGATAATTTCTTATTATCTTCACCTGGTTCTAGTTTACCTGCAGGAATTTCTAAAGTTACTGCTTCTATAGCTTTTCTATATTGTTCAACAAGAACTACTTCATCATTCTTTGTTAAAGCTAATATTGCTACAGCACCCCTATGATTTATCAGCTCGCGTTTTGAAGTTTCTCCATTAGGTAAAGTTACTGTATGTACTTCTACATCTAAAACTTTCCCCTTAAATATTTTTTCAACTTCAATAGTTTTTTCTTCTAAATTCATTTTCACAATCTCCTCTACATTTTTACAAACTATATTCTTCTAGATCATGTGCTATCTTTACATTACATTTATCACGTAATGATTCTATAGCCTCTTTTTCAATATTTCTATCATATCTAGCACTAATATGTGTTAGATATAGATTCTTAACCTTACTTTGTGATATTATTTTTTCAATATCTAAAATACTTAAATGATAGTTTTTTCTCGCATGGTGTGCATCTTCTTTAAGTAAATAAGTGCACTCTGAAATTATAACGTTACTATTTTTAACAAACTCCCTTAAACCATCAAAGTACCTAGTATCCGGTATAATAGAAATTTCTTTTTCAGGTTTGTCTTCGGATAAAAATTCGCTTGAATTATACACTGTTCCGTTATATTCGAAAATATCTGCTTCTTTAATTTCTTTGTAAAACGGACCTGGCATAATACCTAGCTCTTTCAATTTATTTGCATTCAAACTTCCTTTTTGCTTTTTGAATACAATTTTATATCCAAAACATTCAACATTATGTGTTAACGGAAAACTAAAAACAGCTACATTTTTATTATCTATTATACACTGTTCACTAGAAATTTCAATATATTCTACCCTATAAGAAAGTGAACAATGTGTGAACAACAAATTATTTTCTATGAAATCTTTAATACCAATTGGTCCATATATAATAACATCAGAAGCCTTGGTGTCTAAAAGAAAACTTCTAGACGATAAGAATCCAATTAATCCAAGAACATGATCAGCATGAAGATGGCTAATAAATATTTTAGTTATTTTTGTTGGTTTAATATTTGTTCTTAAAATTTGATGTTGTGTCGCTTCACCACAATCAAACATCCAGCATTCTTTTAATTCTTGCATAAAATTAAAAACAAAACTCTGTGTATTTCTAAATTTTCCAGGAAGCCCTGCTCCTGTACCTAAAAATTGTACTTCCATCGTATTCCTCAATTCAATTTTCTAAAATAATAGTGGCCTAAAAAGAAATCCCATTTAAGCCACCTTATGTAATTTATAGTTTAACTACAAAAATCTGTGCATCTTGTAGACAAGTAATAACGTGTTCTACACCTGCTGGGATTTCTAATAGTTCAAATTCATTTACAGTTTCTACTTCTTCTTCAAAAGCTACTGTAATTTTCCCACTAATGTTTAGTAATAAAATATTTTTATCATTACTATATGAGTCTGTTTGATTCCCTGTTTTAAGATTCATGTGCACTACTTGATATCTATCATTCTCTAAAACAATTCCACCTAATAATGCATTTTTATCTAATTTAATTTTTTTCATAGTTTTATCTTCCTTTACGTTTGTATAACCCGTCTTCTTCAATCATAATTAATTTATTCTTGAACAATCTTCCTACCGCACGTTTAAAGCTTCCTTTACTCATTCCAAATACTGCTTTAATCTCTTCTGGATCTGATTTATCAGTAAATTCGCAATAACCGTTATTTTCGATATAGTCCATTATTGCTTGACCATCGCTATCCATCCTTTCATGTGCACGTGGTAAGAATGAACCATTGATTTCTCCGTTATCTTTAACTCCTATAACACGTAGTGTCACTTTCTCACCAAGGCGTGGTTCTTTCTCACGTTCACTTTCATGAACGAAAACTTTGTAACCATCTTTTGTTAGTAAAAATGTTCCCACACGCATTAAACGATAAGGATAAGCTTCAATATCCTTGTTTTTCATACTCTTAGTAGCTTTTGAATATAATGATGCTACAATTGTTTCTGTCGCTAGACGAGCAAATAATTGACCACTGAAGTCACGACGAAGTGTTATAAACAGCTCGTCCCCTTCTTTTGGCCAAACACTTCTTAACTTAGGTAAATCTTCTCCTAAAAGTGGGATTTCACGAGAGAACCCAATATCAAGCCCTACCCTATCTTCCTCAACTTTTACAACTTTACTAAATGCATAATCACCATAAGTTACTTCTGGTATATTTGGTGTTGCGAATAATTTCCCACTACGTGAAGGATATACGAACATTGAATACTCTTCTCCAATTTCGTAATCATCTAAACTTTCAACGTCAGATTCGTTACAGCTTATTTCTTCTTCATTAGGTCCTTTAAAAACTAATGATGAACTTTTCTTTTCTACTAACTCTAAGAAATGAATTTCTCCAGTAATAAATTTTATATCTTCTCTTTCCATCAAGTACCTCTTTCTTTTATTTTTGTTAAATACTTTACAGTATTATTGTTGAGTATCTTCTCATAAAAAAAGGCTGATACCTAATATCAACCTTTAAATTAATCGGTAAAAGTAGTATCAGGGCGTACTTACTTAACCATATTTTTTATTTGTTTTAATTGATTTACTCTTATTTCCTTTGGAAGAAATCTTCTTATTTCATCTTCATTATACCCAACTTGTAATCTCTTATCATCAACAATGATAGGTCGTCTAAGCATTCCTGGATTATCTTGAATAACTTTATATAACTCTTGAATAGACATACTTTCGATATCCAAGTTTAATTTTTGGAACGTTTTTGATCTAAAGGAAATTATATCTTCTGTTCCGTGCTCTGTGATAGATAAAATATCTTTAATTTCATCTGTTGTTAGAGCTTCTGAAAAAATATTTCTTTCCACAAAGTCTATCTCATTTTCTATAAGCCAAGCTTTTGCTTTTCTACAAGAAGTACAACTAGGCGATGTAAACAACGTAACTACCACCAGCATTCACACTCCTTTATAAAAATAACATTAATATTTTTATAATTCTATATACTACTATATTATACTACATATATTATCGTTTTACAATATACTATTAGAAAAAATATTTTAATTTGTCAACTAAAAACACTTATTTTACATTGTTTCACACTTGACTATCCTTGTAAACACAAGCATAATGTTGTACCCTTACATTTTTTATTTGATTAGTTAAAATAAATTATATAATAATAAACTCATAAAACACTTCTTTATATAATCTAACTATCATATTATACAATCTAAAACTAAAACATAAATAAAATCTATCAAAAATTCCTATTATTTATCAAAAATTATTATCTAGAACCCTACTTTATACCTTGTACTGAAATTGACAAAGTATTTTATGTGTGTTATCATAGACGTATGCCAGCATGGCGGAATTGGCAGACGCACTGGACTCAAAATCCAGCGATGGCAACATCGTGCCGGTTCGACCCCGGCTGCTGGTATTAATATTTAAACAAAGGCACTAAGTATTTCTTAGTGTTTTTGTTTCGTTAAAGTTCACCTAAGTGAAATAATTTTAATTTTAAAATAACATTTTTTCTCTTGAATAATTTTTTTAAACCTGTTATAATGGTAAAACATTATTTTAGGAGGAAGCCATGAATAATTCAATTTTCGATAAATTAAAACGTGCTGAACAAGGTGCCAAACTTAGTATTCTGTCATATTTATTGCTGACCGTTTTAAAACTTTGCGCTGGTCTATTTTTTAAATCTTCAGCCTTAGTTGCCGATGGTATTAACAATGCTACCGATGTAATTTCATCAGTATGTGTACTTATCGGTTTGAAAATTTCTAGAAAACCAGCAGATGAAGATCACCT
This sequence comes from Gemella sp. 27098_8_155, assembly GCF_041433725.1. Lineage (NCBI taxonomy): Bacteria > Bacillati > Bacillota > Bacilli > Caryophanales > Gemellaceae > Gemella > Gemella sp. 27098_8_155. The sequence goes on along the minus strand of NZ_JAPWCA010000014.1, from coordinate 10,060 downwards.
TTATGGTCACTTTAGAGCCGAGCTTATATCTACATTAATAGCTTCATTTATTATGCTATATGCAGGGATCGAAGTAGTAATGTACGCAATAAAAAAAATCATCTCAGGAACAATTGAACAACCTAACCTACTTTCTGCAGTTGTCGCTTTTATAGCGAGTGCTATTATGCTTGCAGTTTATTTCTATAATATTCGTCTAGCTAAAAAAATTGGAAGTAAATCTCTTAAAGCTGCGGCTCTTGATAATCTTAGCGATGCTTTTGTTTCTATCGGAACATTAATAGGAATCATCGCTACATATATCGGACTTCCAATAGCTGATTCAGTAGTCGCTATAATCGTAGGATTACTTATTATTTACACTGCTGTTAGTATTTTCAAAGAATCTACACACGTTCTTACTGACGGCGTTGATACTGAAGTGATAGATAAGGTTAACGATATTGTAAATGATATTAAAGGTGTAACATCAATAGTAGATACGAAAGGTAGAACTCATGGCTTACTATACTTTATCGATATTACTGTTACTGTAGAACCATCATTAAATGTTAAACAAAGTCACGACATTACCGTGAAAATTGAAAAAGCATTATCTAAAGAATTCTATTATTGTGAAACTTTAGTACACTTAGAACCACATGGTATTGCTTGCCATTCATATTAAAATATTCCAAGGTGAAATTATACTTCTTTTAACTTAAGTTATTTCTAGTATAATTTCATCTTTTTTACTGCACCGACGTTTGACAAAAACAAATACTAAAAGTATAATTATTGTACGTATAAAAGTATTTTTAACTATTAATTATCTTGCAATTAAATAGTATAAAATACTATTTAATTATAAAAATTGGAGTTATTAAATTTATGACGCACGCAAAAGCAATATTCTTCGGTGAACATGCAGTCGTTTATGGATACAAAGGAATTACTATTCCACTTCCACAAATGAATGTAGATGTCACTTTAGAAGAAACAGATACAATTCAACAAAGAGATGAGATTCTTAGCTTTATCGCTAATACATGTGGAATCGATAATAAAACAAAAATTAATATTACTAGTACCATTCCTGTAGGGCGTGGACTAGGTTCTTCTGCTGCGCTGAGTATCGCTATTGCACGTGCAAAAAAACTTCCAAATGTCAGAGAAATCGCTAATAAATGCGAGAAATTTATCCACGGGAATCCTAGCGGTATTGATGTAAATCAAGTACTTAGTGACACTCCCCTTTTATTTTCAAAAAAAGAGGGGGCTAGTGAGTTAAATTTCGATTTAAACAGTTATTTACTAATTATCGATACAGGTGTTGTTGGAATCACTAAAGAAACTCTAAAACACATAGCTGATAATTATTTAAAATACGAGAAATATATTACTGAATTAGGTTCAATCACTGATTTAGTAATTGAACCGTTAAAAAATAAAAACATCGATCTTGTCGGACAATATATGTATAAAGCTCATGATTTACTACGCAAACTAGGGGTAAGTCATGCGAGCAACGATGAGGTTGTGGAAATTTGTAAAAACAATAATGCAATTGGTGCCAAGCTAACTGGTGGTGGTGCTGGTGGTTGTTGTATTAGCCTTAGCAAAACAAAAGAAAATGCATTAGAAATTCAAAATGCATTAAAAGAGAAAGGATATTCATCATGGATAGTTACAGTTTAGGTTATGCTAACATTGCCTTAGTTAAGTACTGGGGGAAAAAATCTAAAGATCCTGTCTTACCTTATAATCCTAATATTTCTTTAAGATTAGACAATCTTTTATCAAAAACAAAAATAGAAAAAAATGACAACAATGTTGATGAATTTTATATCAATGACGAAAAACAAAGTCAAGAAGAAGTAGATAAGATGATTAAATTTATCTCTAAATTTACACCTACTGAACGAGAAGCTATAACTATAAGAAGTTATAATACTGTACCTACTGCTGCAGGACTTTCTTCAAGTTCTAGTGGTACTATGGCATTAGTTCTTTCTTGTAATGAATATTTCAAATTAAATAAAACTACTAAAGAATTAGTTGAAATAGCCAAAGAAGGTTCTGGTTCTTCATGCCGAAGCTTCTATAAACTTGCTGCTTGGCTTGAGGATGGAAGTGTTGAAGAGTTAGAATGCTCTCTAGACTTCGGAATGATGGTCCTTGTAGTTAGTGAAGATAGAAAGAAAATTTCTAGTCGTGTCGCTATGGAGCGCTGTGTTCAAACATCGACAACATTCGGTGCTTGGGTAGAAAAAGCTAAAAACGATTTTGTATTAATGAAAGAAGCTCTAAAAGAAGCCGACTTTGAAAAAATTGGTGAGATTACAGAAAGTAACGCACTAGCTATGCATGGTACAACTTCTACATCTACTCCAAGTTTTTCATTCTTAACTGAAGAAAGCTACATGGCTATGGATATCGTAAAAGAACTACGTTCTAAAGGTTATAGATGTTACTTCACTATGGATGCTGGCCCAAATGTGAAAGTACTATACTTAAGGGAAGATCAAGACAAATTATATGAGGAAATTTCAAAATTATGGAAGAAAAAAATAATTTTGTGCATGGAGTAGCATATGGTAAGCTCTATCTCGCTGGTGAATATGCGATTTTAGAAGATTACGCTTCTGCACTAATAACAAGTGTCCCTAAAAAAATTACAGTATTTGTAGAAGAAAGTAATAAAACTACTATCTTCGATACAATTAATAAAACTTCTGTTGGCCTTTTTGAAGAAAATAGTAACTTCACACTAGTTCAACAATTTATCCAATTTTTAACAGAATATACAAATAGTAATAAAACATTTGCTCTTACTATTTTCAATGAACTTCATAGCGATGATAAAAAATACGGGCTAGGCTCATCTGGTGCTGTTCTTGTCGCTATATCTCGAGCAATATTATCATTCGAAAATATTACGTATAATGATCTAACTATTTTCAAATTGGTTGCCCTATTTAATATTAAACACAATCTAAGCGGATCTATGGGAGATGTTGCCGCGAGTATCAATGATGGGATCACCTTCTATCAAAAATTCAATGCCAAGTTCGTTAATAATATGATTCGCCAAAACAAGTCTGTTAAAGAAATAATTAATACAAATTGGGATGGACTTCTTATTGAAAAAATACAGCCTAAAGCTGATTTAAGCATCTTAGCACGTTGGACCGGTGAAGCTGTTGATACGAAAGAGCACGTTAAACTTTGGAAACAACATAAAGATAATTACAAAGAAGAATTTAAAGTTTTTGTAGAGACTTCTAATCACCTTGTAAAAACATTAAAAGATAATTTAGTAGAAACGGATGCATCAAATGCTCTTAATACGATAAATAAACTTAGAGAAAATCTATTATATTTAGAAAGTTTCTCTAAAATACCTATGGAAACTAATGCAATGAAAAATTATATTGACTCACATTCTGCTGGTAAACAGAGTGGTTCTGGTAGCGGTGATATTGTATTAGGATTTGAAAAAAATAACGATAGGTATCAGCTACAACTGAACTTAGAAAAACTATAATATACTACGAAAGGATTAATTATGAGAAAAAAAGATCATATTAGATTGGCACTTGCTGATAAAACAAAAGTAACTAGCTTGGACTCATACGCAATTGATTACAATAGTATTCCACTTTTCGGATTAGATGATGTGGACACTTCTACATCAGTTTGTGGGGATCGTTGGGAATATCCATTCTTCATCAATGCTATAACTGCTGGTGGAGAAGATTGTAATAAAATTAATCAAGATTTTATGGAAGTTAGTGAAAAATGTGGAATTAAATTTTTCCCAGGATCATATTCTCCAGCTCTTAAGAGTAAAGAAGACGAAGAAGCTTATCCTAAAGGCTATTCGATAAACTTAGGATTAGATAAAGATCCAAAACTTGTTTTAGAAGCAATTGAAAAATCACAAGCAAAATATATTCAACTTCATACTAATCCTCTTCAAGAAATCGTTATGCCTGAAGGTGATCATAACTTCGAAAGTTGGTACGCTAACCTAAAAGAAGTTAGCTCTAAATCTCCTATTCCTGTAATCTTAAAAGAAACAGGTTTTGGCATGAACGAAGCTACTATTAAACTAGCAATCGATTTAAATATTCCAGCCGTGGACATCAGCGGTATGGGTGGAACAAACTTCGCTAGAATCGAAAATGGACGAAGAACTGATAAATCAACATACCTAGAAGCAATTGGATACACTACAGCAGAAAGTCTAGAAATCGCCTACTCTTATAAAGATAAAATAGATATTATCGCAAGTGGTGGTATTCGTAATCCTCTAGATGTTGTAAAATGTCTAGCTTTAGGAGCTAAAGCAGTTGGTGTTTCTAAAATTTTCTTAGAAATCCTTGTAAATGAGGGAAAAGATGCACTAATTCAAGAAATCGAAAAATGGAAAAAAGAAGTTAAGTTCTTGATGATACTTATGAATGCTAGAAACATAGCTGAATTAGATAAAAAAATAAGAAAAATAGAATTCTAAAATAAGAAGATTCCGTCCGTATTGGATGGAATCTTCTTATTATTTATGCTGGGAAAGACTCAAAAGACCTAAATTCTAACAAAGTCTATATGATAACTCATAGACGCAGTGGTTTATTGATATCTAAATTCGCTTTATAAAAGCTTTTTAGATATCTAATAAACTTTGCGGGGGTGACTCAACAAAATCGATTTCTACGAAATCACGATTTTTGAGTCACTCCCTCTTCTAATGCTGCTAGTCTTTTAATTGCTTTATTTAAATCATCTTGTAAATCATTAATTTTATTTTTATTCTTCTGATTTTCAGCAATTAAGTACCAACATGAAATTAATAACATAATATTTAAACAAATTATTGCAAACATACTATTCTCCTAGTGATAATAATTAAAATAAGAATAACACAATTTCTTTCTTTTAACAAGAGCAGTCCTACTCCATTATATAAAGATATAAAAAAACCTCATCTTTCGATGAGGTCCTTATTTTTTAAATAAATCTAAAAGAGGGAAAGTTTTTTAGATTTTATTAATAAATTGCGTGATAATTACCAATTATTAATATTTACGTTTTCTAGCCGCTTCAGATTTTTTCTTACGACGAACGCTTGGTTTTTCATAAAACTCACGTTTACGAACTTCTTGGATAGTTCCGTTTTTAGAAACAGCACGTTTGAAACGACGTAGTGCATCTTCTAGTGATTCATTTTTACGAACTACAGTTTTTGACATTGGATTTCCCTCCCTCCGATACTACAAAATCTTAATTTAATACTTAATTAAATGTTTAGAATGTAAAATAAATACAAACATTCAATCATTAAGACTGCTCTTTGAGCAATCTACTTACATATTGTATTATATTCTTACGTTCTTGTCAACCTTTAATAGCAATTTATTAACATATTTCTACGAAAATAACCTTTTCATTTATACATTAATGATGCTATTTTTCTAATAACCAATTTTTAAATTCTTCAATAAAATTAGCATAACCTTCTTTATTTTTATGACTAGGTACTTGAGCTAAAAATACTTGATTTGGCAATTTAGTTTGACCTTTTTTAGTTATTAAAATAATAGCTTTTTGTTGAGATGCATTTTTGAACATCTCATCAGGTAAAGTAATTACCGCATTTAAATTAATATCTTCTTCTAAAAATTTCTTGAAATTGTCTTCAAGCTCAAGAACTTTTTTAGGAACTACTAATACTCCTACACCATTATCATTTAAATAATTAGATGCTTGCTCGATGAATAGTAAAGCATTTAAGCTATATCCTTCAGCACTACAAAGTTTATAGTTTAAGCTATTATCCTCATCAGCATAATAGCCAAAAGGTACATCACTGATAATAACATCTTGTTTTTTAATATTTAAAGGTTTAAGTGCATCTTGATTAATAATCTCAACATTAGTTTCTAATAAATTGAAAATATTTTGTTGTAATCTAGCATAGTTATTATCAACATCTACAGAAGTTAATTCGTAGTCACCTTTTGATAAGGCAGCTAAGTTAATTAAGAAGTTTCCACTTCCACTAGCAAAATCAGCTACAGAAATCTTCTCGTTATTATATAAACACTCTAAAATGTGAGATACATACATAGTAATAACTTCTGGTGTAATGTCGTAACTTGGATTATTTAACTCTTTAAGAGCTTTTAATAGTAAAAACTGATAAGCTTTTTTAATATCCTCTTTAGAGAAATTGTCGACAATATCAAAATACTCTTCATCATTCTCTAAAGTTAAGTATTTCACTAAAGAATCAAAATACAACCCTTCACCTTTATTCTCTTCTACCTGTTTATCTATCTTAAAAAATAATTTTTCTAAATCTGACATGGTTCCTCCTTATTAACTATTCTAATCGTTTCTATAAATACTTACCTATTATAACATGAATAAAAGAATAATCAATAAAAGTTAAACTATTTCATAATACTCATTTGTAATTTTAAGATAATATCATTTATTACTTTTTCTAACTTCTCCAATTCTATAGAAAACCATTCTCTTGGTCTATACATTCTTCCATTCGGCATAGGTATCTCTATTTCTACTCGATAGTCTGATATAACATTATGGATAGCTTTTTCTAACTTCTCTGCATTCACATTAGCTACCTGCCAAGTTGTTACTATTGCAACATCTGAGTAAAGATATGTTTCTTCATTTTTTGCATTCGAGATTCTTTGCTCGACAGTATTCTTCGTAACTCCCACTTTATAAAAATTAGGTATACTTTGTATTTTACTATTTGAACTTAAAGACTGTAAAATATATATATTCCCTGTGACTATATCTTTAGTTTTATAAAATTCACTATTTCTATTAATAATATTACTAACTTTAAAAGATTGTTTTCTTCGGAAATCAGCAGCAAGAGAATTACGACGTAATTTTTCGTGATACATACCATTCTCATAGATTACTTTCATCTTGGCATTCTTAGTTGCAGTTCCTTTTTTATTTACTACTACCTCTTGATCCCCCATACTCTCTACAAACAACATTTGACCATTTACAATAAAGTAGTCTCCAGCATTTATATTAGCTGAACTCTCGCCTTCATTAACTATAGGTAACAATTCACGTCTTCCACTAGTAATATCACTATGAATATTTTTAAACATTCTATCGTACTGTTCAAAATCATCTAATTTTTTTATAACAGCGTAATCCCTTGGCTGTGCCCTTTTTTGTTTATAACTCGCATATCTACTCGTGTCTAACAATGATTTTTCTAATTCTGTATCATAATCATCATTTTCTAAGAATATCTCATCAAAACTATCCATATCATCGCAAATTGCATCTAAACCATCAAAACTCTTTTCTAGATTTCCCATATCATATATTATTTTACTTTCACACACTGAATTGTTCAATTTATCATTTGATAAATCATTCTCATCATTTTGTCCTAGTAAATTAAATTCATCTAAATATTTCACCTTCTTGGCTAGTTCCTTATCTAAGCGATAACTTTTTAATCTATTAAATAGAGTTCTTTCTCTTCCAATCTTTTTTTGTTCTGGTTCTCTTCCATTTTCTCTATAAAATTCAACAATTTCTAGAAAAGATTGGATTATAGGATCTTGAGCTTTTTCTACAAGTTTCGGTTGTTCTTTTAAATGTTCAATAAAAAAATCATCATTGAAAATATCTTCTAATTTATTGAAATCAGCCATATTATTCAGTTCCTCGCTTGTTTCTAAGTTCATTAAGTTTAACTAACGCAAATGCTAATCTTCTTTCATATTCATCTACTGAATCTTTTAAAGGTTTCCTTTGATTTTCTGATACAAATCTTTTTATTAATGGGTAAATAACTAAAAGTTCCTCAGTAGTAAAATTATACTTATTCTTGTCAATTTCTCGTTGAATTATCTTAAGTGTAGGAACATCTAAATTCTTAGACATAACCTTGTATGCCTCTTGGAAAGGACAAACTTGTCTTATTAAATCTATACTAAGCTCGTCTACCTTAATCAATTTATTTCCAAATTTTAAAAATTCTGATCCCTCTTTAGCTTGTACAAACGTTCCAGATTTAAGTCCCATATCAACTATTACATAATCTGCAACTTCTTTAATTTCATCATTAGTTAATTTAGGATACTTAGTTTGAATAACCTTAGGAATTAATATATCATTTACCACCTTAACATCCGTTTGAGTCATAGCTTTTTGAATGTCATTATCTGAAAGAATAGTTGCTCTTAAATCAGATAAATCTTTTTCTACTATATCTTTCACCTTTTGAGTCGATGGATCTTTTAACCCTGATATAAACACCCCTGTTCCTGACGTTCCTTTTTCATCATCACCTTTACGAGGTTTAAAATGAACATCTGGTTTTAATACACTCTCCATTAGAAGTGATGCTGATATAGCTTTTAAGAAAGTATTAACTGTTGAATTTATTTCATCATTTTCTGCATCTGGACTAACAATCAAGTTGGTAAACTGAGCATGATTTTTATTTGAACTATCCCTTGTACAACGACCTATTATCTGTACTATTTCTGTTAGTGAACTTCTATAACCTATTGTTAATGCATGTTCACAATAAGGCCAGTCAAATCCTTCTTTTGCCATTCCTAATGCAATAATAATATCCATATCATCAACATCACTAATGTTAGCCAAATATTTAGATATCTTACTTCTAACCAATGGATTGTCTTCCACTAAATCAGCTACTTTTAGTAATCTACCATCAGTCGTTCTTATTAAATGAATACTATTTTCTTCATCATAATCTTCATACTCACCTATAATATCAAATATTTTCTCCACTTCCTCATGCTTATCTTTGGTAGATTCTCTTGAATTTACATTTGGAATATGAATAATTGTTTTTTTGCTTGTATCTAACACATCATGTAATGAGTCTAAATAACTCCCTTTATAAAAACTATAGTTTATACTAAAACTTTTTAGATACTCATAACCATCAAGTTGCTCATAATATGAATAAGTCACTTTATCAAACTTATCTTCGTCAATTTCTTCCAATATAGTTATACTATCTCCTCTAAAATATGAACCCGTCATTGCTACTATATGAGCTGAAGTATTACGAATAATATTTTTTAATGCTGTTCCTAAAACAGAAGAGTCTTCAGATGAAACATGATGGAACTCATCTATCGCAACTAAAACATTGTCGAATAACTTATCATCAAGTTTTTCATATGCATGTCTAAAAGTAGAGTGAGTAGCAATAATAATTTCCTCATTTGAATTCATAAATTCAACAAATGCTTTCACCTTACTTTTTTCGCTACCTTCTAGTGTAAGATTATACTTCTTATTTACCTTCCAATCAGCATAAAAACCATAATCTGTTAAATTAGTATCCTTAAATGAAGCTCCTATAGATCTTTCAGGAACTGCAACAACTACTTTTTTTACTCCTTGTTTTAAAAGTTTATCCAATGCTATAAACATTAAAGCACGTGATTTCCCTGATGCCGGTGGTGATTTAATAAGCAAATGTTGTGAATTTCTCTTCTCAAAAGCCCTAGCTTGCATTTCACGCATTCCCATGCTATTTGTTTTTTTACTATTCCCATTCTTATTATAATTTATTTCAACTAATTTATTTTCCATAATAATATTCCTTTAATTTTTTAATTCTATAATTCCTATTATCTCTACTACTATAGGGCTTATTGCACTTTTGATTATATCCTCATTATTACCAGTGCAACTTACTGCAACTTAAATTTCTTATATCACAACTCTTATTATCATTGCTACTATAGCTTTTATTATACCTTTGATTATATCTTCATTATTACTTGTGCAACTTACCGCAACTTAAATTTCTTGTATCATAACTCTTATTATCGTTGCTACTATAGCTTTGATTATATCTTCATTATTACTTGTGCAACTTACTGCAACTTAAATCTCTCACACTACAACTCTTATTATCATTGCTACTATAGGCTTTACTATACCTTTAATTATATCTTCATTATCACTAGTGCAACTTACTGCAACTTAATTTTCTTACACTACAACTCTTATTATCATTGCTACT
>NZ_JAPWCA010000013.1:0-56379 GCF_041433725.1 Gemella sp. 27098_8_155 | reverse complement strand
CTTTGGGTCTTATTTTTATGTTAATTTTAGAAAAAACTTAATATTAGAGTGATTTAATGAGGAAAACGGAGAAGTCATATCAGATTGATATGATTTTTCCTTTTTTGCTATGAGAGAGTAGTGTAATCTGATATAATGTAAAGAAGTGAAATATATAAATTGATAAGATTATAGATTTAATGAAATCTACTAAAGGAGCTTTTGTATGATAAAATTAGTTGTTACAGATATTGATGATACGCTATTAAATAGTGATCGTGAGATTTCTAAGAAAAATAGAGAAGTAATTGAAGAGTGTAAGAAACAAGATATTAAAGTTATTTTAGCATCGGGTAGACCTGATTTTGGAATGATGAGTATAGTAGAAGATTTACAACTTGATAGTTATGATAACTACTTACTTTCATTTAATGGGGCTAGAATTGCTAATCTTAAGACGAATGAAGTGATCTATGAGAAGTTTTTATCTCCTGAGAGAATTAAGTTCTTAATAGATGTTGCTTTGGAGAATGATTGTGATATTCTTACTTATCAAGGTGGGAAAGTTCTTACGAATCGTGATAATGAATATGCACGAATTGAGTCTGGTTTAGTAAGTGCAGAACTAGTAATTAGTGAAAATATGAAAGATGATATTAAAGAAGGTGCAGCTAAGGTAATAATTCTTAAACATCCTGGTGAAGCTGTTGCAGTGAAAGATAAACTAGCACTTGAATTAGGTGATGAGTATGAGGTTGCTATGTCTAAACCGTTCTTTATCGAGATTAACGATAAAGGTATTTCTAAAGGAGTATCATTAGATTCATTATGTAAAAAACTTGGTTTAACAAATGAGAATGTAATGGCATTAGGTGACGGGCTTAATGATTTAAGCATGATTGAGTTCGCTGGTATGGGAGTAGCGGTTGATAATGCTAATCCTACTTTAAAAGAAGCGGCGAATTTTATCTCTAAGTCAAATGATGAAGATGGTTTCGCTTATGCTATTGAAAAATTTGTTCTTGGTAAAGATGTGTAGATAGAAAGAGGTCCTGATGAAAGTAACTTTGATTTGTGTAGGTAAAGTTAAGGAAAAATTTTATAGAGATGCTATAAAAGAATATGAAAAACGTCTTGGAGCATATATTAAGTTAAATACTATTGAAATTTCTGATGAAAAAGTAAAGGTAGAGAATGATTCAGAAATAGCTCTTGCGATGGAAAAAGAAGGGAATAATATATTATCAAAAATTAAAGATAATCAGTATGTTATTACTTTGGAAATTTTAGGTAAGAATTTATCAAGTGAAGAATTTGCATCAAAAATTGATAATTTAATGCTTACTGGTAAGAGTGATGTTGCATTGGTAATTGGTGGAAGTTATGGTCTTTCTGATAGTGTGAAAAAACGTAGTGATTTTGCATTATCGTTTAGTAGAATGACGTTTCCACACCAGATGATGCGTGTTGTCTTACTTGAACAGGTGTACAGAGCTTACCGTATAATAACAGGAGCAAGTTATCATAAATAATATAACAGATGCTGACACTAAAGTCTTAATTTTTACAAAGTTTATATAAAAAATCATAGACGCAGTGGCCTATTGATATCTAAATTCACTTTATAAAAGCTTTTTAGATATCTAATAGCCTGTGCGGGGGTGACTCGACAAAATCGATTTCTACGAAATCACGATTTTTGAGTCACTCCCTTTTTTACTATTAATTTATAAAGATTTTTAGTATAATAAAGAAAAGAACAGATATAAGAAAGGAGGGGAGTTTGTGGATATATTTAAAATGACAAATAGTCAGAAAGAGAATGTTATTTCCAAAGAAATAATCATTGCACTTAGAAAAAAAGGGGGAAGTGACACAAAAAGAGCGATAGCAGAGTATTTTAGAAAAAATTCTGAAGTTATAACTGAAGAATATATTGATTCTCGTCGTATCTCTAAAAAAAGTAATAGAGAGTATTCTCCATTCAAGTTTTTCTTTAATTTTACTTTGAGTTATTTAGAAAAAGCGGAATTTTTAAAAAAAGATGGTAAAGTTTATACTTTGACAAGTAAAGGGCGAGAAGCTAACCTTGAGTCTTTAGATTTTTCAGCTATATATAAAGAAATTAATAAGAAGATTAAACGAAAAAAAGAGATAACAGATATTGAAGAAGTAATTTCTGAAGATGAAAAAGAAATTGTAGAAGATCAGTGGAGAGATGAGCTAATTAGAAAATTAAAAAAATTCAGCCCAGCAAAATTTGAGATGTTCGCTAGAAAACTCGTTTCAAAAATGAATGTTGAGATGGATGAAAAAATAGGGATTCAAGTTTCTAACGATGGTGGTCTTGACGGATTTGGATACATAACAAGTGATGATTTTCGAACTGCTAGAGTTGCTATTCAGGCTAAAAGATGGGAAGGGAATGTGCCTTCTCCTGAAATAGATAAGTTTAGAGGTGCAATGGATAAATATAATGCTGAATTCGGTATATTTATCACAACATCAAAATTTTCAAAATCAGCTATAGAAGCTTCTCGCCAAGGGACTAGAACAATAACCTTAATTGATGGTGATATTATTGCTGATTTAGTAGCGAAATATGAATTATATGTTAAACCTGTAACAACTTATGTGTTAGACGAATTTTATGATGTAGAATAGAAGAGAAGAGAAGAGAAGAGAAGAGGAAAGTTATGTTTGGATTCAATAATCATATGTTAGAATCATTATTTAATATCTTCGGAGGAATAGCTACTCTATATGCTAGTATTGGATATATTGTTTCAGTTATCTTTTCAAAAATTATGTTTGATATACTTGGGGTTAAACCGATTTCAGCACTTGTACCATTTTATAATACATATAGGATTTATAAAGAGTATAAAGGTCGTGTTTGGAAGAGAAACTGGGGAGTTGCGTATATACTAACTTTTATTTTTCCGGCTGGTATAATCACAGGTGTAGTATTGAATTTGACGAGTTATAAAGTGAATAATGAAGTTGTGTTTAATTTCATGCTTCTTTTTCTTGTTAGTATAATAATAGTTTTTATATGTTTTCTAATAATAAATGTATTTGGTGTAATTATGTTATTTATTATATATTTACCAATTTTCGATACAAAAGTAAGAAAAGTAGTATTGAATATTCAAACCGCACTAACACTATTAACTATATTTGGAACTAGTATTTTTATTGAAATAGATCCTAATTTTAATACTGTAAGGTTAGTGATGATACAAATGATTTTTTCTGTTGTATTTACTATTGTTTATCTTTTAGCGGCAAGAGAAGTTAGAGCTAGAATTAGACGTGGAGAATATGTTCTTCAGGAGAAATTAGATTACGAGACTATGGATAGTTTTGAAATCAATGAAACTCTAAAAGCTCGTAAGAGAAGGTTAGTAGTGCCTATAATTTCTAATGAACTTAATTATAATGTAATAGAAAATAATGATATGAAATAAAGGAGGAATTTTTATGTTTGAAATAGATGAACATCTGATGAGTCAGATATTGGCTATAGGTTTAATTGTGTTGCTCATCGTAGTATTTTTTGGATATATTATTACAGCGATATTTTCAAAAATTATGTTTGATATACTTGGAGTTAGGCCAGGACTTGCGTTTATACCATTTTATAATACTTATAGAATTTATAAAGAATATAAAGGGCGCGTTTGGAAGAGAAATTGGGGAGTTGCCTATATAATAACTTTTGCGTTGCCTATGGCAGTCATAGGAGGATTGGTATTCGCATTAATTAACTTACCGATAATTACAGGTGATAGATTTTATGAAGAATTTGCAACGACGCTGATTTTAGGGTTTGCCGTATTGATAATTGGTGGAATAGTAATCTCAGTATTTAATTTTATTCTGTTATTTATTACGTATTTACCAATATTCGATACAAAAGGTAGAAGAATAGTATTATATATCCAAGCTGGATTAACGATTTTATCTTTATTTAGTGGATTTATTTTTCAAGGAGATCTTGTATTAAGAAATATTTTCTCAGTATCTCAATTCATATTCTCTATTGTGTTTATGGTTGTCTACTTTGTTGCTGCTACAGATATTAGAGCTAGGGTTAGAAGTGGTAAATATGTTCTTCAAGAAAAATTAGATTATAACAATCTAAATAGTTATGAGATTGATTCTATTTTGAAGACTCGTGATAGAAAATTAGTTGTTCCTGTTATGTATAATGGAATGGATAACTATCCGATGGGTAACTATCCTTATCCTGTGAATAATTATCCAACGAACAACAATGAAGAAGTAAATAGAATTGAATATGTTTAATGAGAAAAATCCAGGTGATTTGAATGTAATGTTTAAAGCTCCTGGATTTTTTATGTGAGATTTCAAGTATTTTCTATAGTTTTTTAGTAAATATTGAAAGTAAAGTTGATTTAAGATAGTCTTATGTTAGATTTTCTAACGTATATTTATAATTGTAGTGTTTTTTAAAGTATAATAGGTAGCGTAAAAAACAAATAAAACGAGGAGTTGACTCTTAATGGATAGATTTTTAGAATTATTGACTAACATTAATGACTTTATGTGGACTTATTTCCTAATAGGGTTGGTAATGGTAACTGGTATTTATTTTACATTTAGTACTAAGTTTGTTCAATTTACTTACATTAAAGAAATGTTCAGACTTATTACAGAAAAACCTAAAGTAGGTAAAGACGGCGAACAAAAAGGTGTTTCTGCTTTCCAAGCCTTCACAATCTCAGCTGCGTCAAGAGTAGGTACTGGTACAATTGCAGGGGTTGCTATTGCGATTGCAATGGGTGGACCTGGTTCAGTATTCTGGATGTGGGTAATGGCGCTTTTTGGAGGAGCTTCATCTTTTGCCGAATCAACGCTAGCCCAAGTATATAAAGTTCGTGATAGAAAAGGTGTTTATCGTGGGGGACCTGCTTACTATATGGAAAAAGGTCTTGGCCAAAAATGGATGGGTGTGCTTTTCGCGATTGTTATTTCTATAACATATGGTGTAGCATTTAACTCTGTTCAAACTAACACTATTGCTCAGGCTTTACAAGTATATGATATTAATGCAAATATTGCAGGTATTGCTTTATTAATTCTTACTATTTTCGTAATTTTTGGTGGTGTAACAAAAGTTGTTAAAATTACTCAATGGTTAGTACCAGTAATGGCAGTGGCGTACTTATTTATCGTATTAGTTATAATGGTTATTAACATTGACAAATTACCTGGTGTTCTTGCTCAAATCGTGAAATCAGCATTCGGTCTTGAACAAGTAGGTGGTGGAGTAATTGGTATGGGGACATCAATTCTTTTAGGAATTAAGCGTGGTATGTTCACTAACGAAGCTGGTTTAGGATCAACTCCTAACGCAGCGGCTACAGCTGATAGTACTCACCCAGCTAAGCAAGGATTTATCCAAACTCTAGGAGTTTACTTCGACACATGTTTAGTATGTACAGCAACAGCATTCTTAATCTTACTATATCCTGGTGTTGAATACGGAGCTGGTAAGTTACAAGGTATCCAACTTACACAAGCTGCCTTAACTTCACAAGTAGGAAGTATCGGAACAATTTTCTTAATCGTGGCTATTTTCTTATTCGGATATAGTTCTGTAATTGGTAACTACTACTATGGAGAAACAAACATTCAATATTTACTTCCTAAAAAATGGGCTGTAAATGTTTATCGTGTTATCGTATGTATCTTCGTATATGTAGGAAGTGTATTAGATTTAAACTTAGTTTGGGGAATTGCCGATGTAACAATGGGGATTATGAGTTTACTTAACTTAATCGCGATTATCGGACTTTCTGGTGTAGTTTATGTAGTATTAAAAGACTATGTAAAACAACATAAACAAGGAAAAGATCCAGAGTTTTACCTAGATAACTTACCAATTAAGTTAGATAATGCAACTGCATGGAAAAATAAAAAAGAAGATTAATATTTAAAAAAGTACTTCAATGATGGAATTAGATTTCTAATCGTTGAAGTACTTTTTTATATTTATCTGGAATGTTTTTTATAGGATATCAATCCATTTTTGTCTTGCATGAAGAATTCGGTGAATCATTACAGTTTTATTTTCTTTGTTCACTTTATAGAAAATGATGTAATTCTTAACAAGACATTTTCTAAATTTTTTACGGTGTAGATAGGCATCATCAACTAATCCATAGCGAAAAGGCATGACAGATAGAGCAGAAACAGCGGATTCTATTTCGTCAAGTAAGGCAGATGTAGTAAGTGGTGCATCTAAATTATGATAAATATAATGGATAATATCTTTTAAGTCTTTATGATAGGTTTCAGAAACAAGTATTTTATAATGTTCCATTTTTTAGATCCTCTCTTAAGCTTTTCATGGAATCATCAAAAGTAAGGGTACGACCGTTTGTAAAATCAGATTCACTTTGCTCAAGAAGTTGATATAGTTCGTATCTTCCCATGAATTTATTGAATAAATCAATACTCATGACGGCAAGGTCACCGCGCCCATTTTTGGTAATAAAGATGGGTTCACCTGTTTCATGGCAAAATGAAGAAATTTCATTGTAATTATTACGTAAATCTGTACTTGATTTAATGTTCGGCATAATAGCACCTCCTCTAATCTAAAGATATTATACTATTATTTCTTTAGAATGTCAAAAATATAAAAGGTAGAGGGCTTAGAAATTAACAAATTCTTACGCACCACACTTACAAAGTTTTCCTTTTGCTTGCATTATAAAAAAAAGTATGTTATTATATTAAACATATTTTAATTATAAAATATATGCGATGAGCCGATAAGTAGAAGTTCTTGCGTACCGTAGGATACAGAAAAGAAATCAGTGGTTGAGAGATTTCTCCTAGGCAGGACTTTGAAGTAGCCGGTGAGCATTTAGAGTGAAAGTAAGTAGCTTTAAACGTGGTTAGAGCGTTAATCTTATTAAGTGCTAATGTTATAATTAGAATAAAGGTGGTACCACGGAAACTTTCGTCCTTATGTTAAGGATGGAGGTTATTTTTTTTATCTAAAAAAATACCACAAAAATAACTATGAAATTTAAAATAATTAATAATAAAATAAAAATTTAGGAGGAACAGTCATGACTGAAATGTCTACAAAATATAATCCGACCGAAGTAGAAAATAATCGCTACAACTGGTGGTTGGAAAAAGAAGTTTTTAAAGCTGATAATAAAAGTAAAAAAAATCCATATACAATCGTAATTCCACCACCAAACGTAACTGGTAAATTACACATTGGACATGCTTGGGATACAACTTTACAAGATATGTTAACACGTTACAAACGTCTTAAAGGATTTGATGTGCTTTATCTTCCAGGAATGGACCACGCTGGTATTTCTACACAAGCTAAAGTAGAAGCTAAAATGCGTGAAGAAGGATTAAGTCGTTATGATTTAGGTCGTGAAAAATTCTTAGAGCGTGCATGGGAATGGAAAGAAGAATATGCTGGATATATTCGTGTACAGTGGGCTAAACTTGGATTAGGTTTAGACTACTCAAGAGAAAGATTTACATTAGATGAAGGATTAAATAAAGCAGTAACGAAAATTTTCGTAGATCACTACAACAATGGTACAATCTACCGTGGTGAGAAAATTATCAACTGGGATCCAGTTCAAAGAACTGCATTATCTAATATCGAAGTAATTCACAAAGACGTAGAAGGTGCATTCTATCACCTTAAATATTTCTTAGCTGATGGAAGTGGAGACTATCTAGAAGTAGCAACTACTCGTCCTGAAACTTTATTCGGAGATACTGCGGTTGCTGTTCACCCTGAAGATGAAAGATATCAAAAATATATTGGTAAAACAGTTCTATTACCAGTAACAAATAAAGAAATTCCTGTTATTGCAGATGAATATGTAGAAAAAGATTTCGGAAGTGGAGTAGTTAAAATAACTCCTGCCCACGATCCAAATGACTTTGAAGTAGGAGAACGTCATAACTTAGAACGCATCATCGTTATGGATGAAGGTGCTGTTATGAATGAACATGCTGATAAATATAACGGTATGGATCGTTTCGAATGTCGTAAGGCTCTTATCGCTGATTTACAAGAAAGCGGAGTATGCTTCAAGATTGAAAAACACCTTCACTCAGTAGGTCACTCTGAGCGTAGTGGTGCGGTTGTTGAACCATATCTTTCTAAACAATGGTTCGTTGACATGAAACCTCTTGCTGATAAAGTATTAGAAAATCAAAAAGATGCAGATAGAAAAGTTAACTTCTATCCACCACGTTTTGAAAATACGTTAAATACTTGGATGGAAAATATCCAAGACTGGTGTATTTCTCGTCAATTATGGTGGGGACACCGTATTCCAGCATGGTATCACAAAGAAACTGGTGAAGTTTATGTTGATGTAAACCCACCAAAAGATATTGAAAACTATGTTCAAGATGAAGATGTTCTTGATACTTGGTACTCTTCAGCATTATTCCCATTCTCAACATTAGGATGGCCAGATTTAGAAAGTGAAGATTTCAAACGTTACTATCCAAATAGCTGTCTAGTAACTGGATATGACATCATCTTCTTCTGGGTTGCTCGTATGGTATTCCAAGGATTAGAATTTACAGGAACACGTCCATTTGAAGATTGTTTAATCCACGGTTTAGTTCGTGATGAACAAGGTCGTAAGATGAGTAAATCACTTGGTAATGGTGTAGATCCAATGGAAGTAATCGAACAATACGGGGCTGATAGCTTACGTTACTTCTTAGCTACTAACTCAACACCAGGTCAAGACTTACGTTACTCAACTGAGAAAATTGAAGCAAGTTGGAACTATATCAATAAAATTTGGAACGCTTCTCGTTTCGTAATTATGAACCTTGAAGGTTTCGAATACAGTGATATTGATTTAACTGGAGAAAAAACATTAGCTGATAAATATATCTTAACAAAACTTGCTAAAACTATTGAAGATTTCGAAAGATTATTCGAAAAATATGAATTTGGTGAAGCAAGCCGTATTCTATACAACTTTGTATGGGAAGAATTCTGCTCATGGTATATCGAGATTGCTAAGATTTCATTAAATGGTGAAGATGAAGTTGCGAAGAAAACTACTAAATCTATTTTAGTATATGTACTTGATGCTTCTCTAAAAATGTTACATCCGTTTATGCCATTCGTAACTGAAGAAATCTGGCAACACATTCCTCACACTGGAGATAGTATTGTAACTAGTGAATTTGCTAAAGTTGATGCAAGTCTAGTATTCGAAAAAGAAACTGAAGATATGCAATTCATCCAAGATGTAATCACAGCAGTACGTAACATCCGTAGTGAAGTGAACGCTCCTATGTCTCGTGAGATTCCTATTAAAATTAAATACTCACAAGATAGCGTAAAAGAAGTGCTATTAAGTGGTAGTGCGTACTTAGAGAAATTTGCTCGTCCTAGCGAACTTATTATTGAACGCGAAGTAGAAGCAAGCGAAACTGACATCAGTCGTATCTTACCAGGTGCTGAGATCTACGTTTCATTAAGCGATTTAATCGATGTAGACAAAGAAAAAGAACGTCTAGGAAAAGAATTAGAAAAATTACAACAAGAATTAGATAGAGTAAACAAAAAACTTTCTAATGAAAAATTTGTTGGTTCTGCTCCAGAAGCGGTTGTAGCTAAAGAAAAAGAAAAACAAGCAACATATCAAGAACAATATGATAGTGTTAAAGAAAGAATAGCTGCATTAGATAATTTAAAATAGTATAAAATAAAATAGAGAGTGATTCGAAAATCGTATAGATTTTATCGAGTCACTCTCTTATTTATTATGTAGTAAATAGATGTAGATTAATTATAATAAAAAAACTCTAGCTAGTTTTACCTAGCTTAGAGTTTATTAATCATCTTTATTATTCTTTTTTCTCCAGATCAGGAAGAAAATTATTGTGATTATTATGATTATACCAATGTATGCACCATAATTTTTAACTGCTTCTCCTGTATTAGGAAGAGTACTTAGTGATAATAGATTCATTTTAAATCCTCGTTATATTATTTTTCTTCTTTTTGTTCAGGAGTATTTTTTAGAACTTCAGTTTCAACGCGTTCTTTAACTGAATCTAGTGTTTCAGTTGATTTGTTAGTGAAATCTTCAACTTTTTCTTGAACATTTGCTTCATTAACGTCTTTTTTAATATTTGATACTTGATCTTTGATTTTTTCGAAAGAAGAAAGAGCTTTTTCTTTGTAAGCTTCTACTGAAGGTTTGAATTCTTCAACGATTTTTTTTGCGTCACCTAAGTTTTCTTTAACTTCTGAAGTATATTCTTTCACGTTAGATACGTGCCCTTTAATGTCTGTTACATTACTAGATAATTCTTTTCCGTAATCAACAGCATTATTATATTTGTTTTCTAGAGCATTTTTAGCTTTTTTAAGATTTTTTACTAAGTCATTGTATAGGTAGATTGCCGCTTCTTCAACACCATTTTTCTTAGTGTAGCGAATCATACAACGTGTGTAACCATAGTAATCTTTAGATTTTTTCTTGACGTATTCAGTGTGTTCTTCAACTTTGTTTGGATTTTTTGAGTAATAGTTAGCAATGGCTATACCTGTACCGATTGCAAATAATTTTGATAATTTTGACATACAATTTTCACCTCGATATATTATTAGATTAATTATATCATATAAACATTTAAATTTAAATAAAATAGACAATGAGTAACTCTATTTTAATATATTGGTAATAAAGTAGGATTGGAATGTAGGGAAAATACCATTTAAAATGAAATAATCATACATAATAGAATTTATTATTACACATTAATATAATATAACTATTGAATTAGTGTGTAATATATTGTATAATAAAAAATATAATACAAGAAGGAGGAACAATGAAACTTACTGAGAGACATAAAGCTATAATTGAAATAGTAAAGAATTTCGAGCCAATTACAAGTGATGAGATAGCTGAGAAGCTATCTTTAGGGAAATCTACTTTAAGAAACGATTTGGCAGTATTAGGGATGCTAGAAATTTTAGAAGCAAAACCTAATGTAGGTTACTATTACAATTATAACTTTTCACCAGGAGAACAACGTGAAGAAATAAAAAATAAATTAGTTAAAGATGTTATGGGGATAGCAATAACGGCTAAAAGTACAGCGAATTTCTCAGATGTATTATCTAAATTATTTATATATGATGTAGGAACAATCTTTATTGTCGATGAAAATAATCACCTAGCAGGTGTAACATCTAGAAAAGATATGTTGAAATTATCAAGAAATGCTGATGGTCAAAATCTTCCAATAGTACTAGCGATGACACGTGTACCAAATGTAATATACATATATGAAGATGAATTAGTTAGTGATGCCTTAAGGAAGTTAATTTTACACGAAATTGACTGCTTACCTGTCGTAAGAGATGAGGATGGAGGCAAGGTGATCGTCGGAAAAATTTCAAAAACTACATTAATTAAATTATTATTGGAAATATTGGAGGGATAATATGTTAACTGTACATATAATTTCAGATTCAATAGGGAATACTGCGAAGGATGTTGTAGATGCAGCTTTAGTGCAGTTCTCTTATGGAAAAGCTGATTTTAAGGTATTGAAGAATTCAAATGTTTGTACGATAGAAAAAATAGATTGTATTATGTCGAATGTAAATGATGGGGATGTAATAGTTCAAACATTGGTAGATAGTACCTTAGCCGAATACGTGAAGAAAAAAGGGTTAGAAAAAAATATAAAAGTTATAGATTTGTTAAGTGAAATGCTAAATACTTTTGAAGATAAACTTGGAATAAAGTCTGAGGGGAATCCAGGTTTAAACAGAAAAATGGGAACTGAGTACTTCAAAAGAGTTGATGCATTGGAATTTGCTGTGAAGTATGATGACGGGAAGGATATTAATGGTCTTAAAGAGGCGGATATTGTTATTTTGGGGGTATCAAGAACGTCTAAAACTCCATTGAGCTTATATCTAGCGAATAGAAACATTAAAGTTATGAATGTTCCTATTGTACAAGATTTAATACTACCAGAGCAAATATATGAAGTAAAAAGAAAGATTATTGGTTTAACAAATTCAGTAGAACAACTTAATAAGTTGAGGGAAGAAAGACTAAAAACTTTAGGAGTGGATGGAAATACTGATTATACAGATGAAATCCAAATATTTGAAGAATTAGAGTACGCGTTAGAAATTATGGGGAAAATTGGTTGTCCGATAATAGATGTTCAAAATAAGGCTATTGAGGAAACTGCAGAGTTGATAATTGGGATAATGAGAGAACGCGGCTTAGAAGTTTAACATTTAATAAATAATTATATACTGTAACAAAAATGTGATGGGGGAATTTTAAAATGACAAAAAAATATGTTTATAATTTCAGTGAAGGAAATAAAGATATGAGATCTTTACTTGGGGGTAAAGGTGCGAATCTTGCAGAAATGAAGGGATTAGGAATTAATGTACCACCTGGTTTTACTATTACTACAGAAAGCTGTAATAGTTATTATGAAAATGGGGAACGAATTAAACCTGAGATTTTAAAACAAATTAATGAACAATTAGAAATATTAGAGAAAACGATTGGTAAAGAGTTGGGAAGTATAGAAAATCCGTTATTAGTTTCTGTACGAAGTGGTGCTGTATTTTCAATGCCTGGAATGATGGATACAATTTTAAATTTAGGATTGAATGATGAAACAACTATTGCCTTAGCTAAGAAAAATAATAATTATCGTTTTGCTTATGATAGTTATAGAAGATTTATTCAAATGTTCTCTGATGTAGTAATGGATGTAGAGAAATATAAATTTGAAGAAGTATTAACACGAGTAAAAAATGAAAATGGCTATGAACAAGATAGCGATATGAATGAAAAAGATTTATTTAAAGTTGTTGAAGAGTTCAAAGAAATCTACAAAAAAGAAGTAGGACGTGAATTTCCGATGAGTGTGAAGGAACAACTTATGCTAGCTATCGAAGCGGTATTTAAATCTTGGAATAATAATCGTGCTAAAGTATATAGAAGACTTCATAATATTAGTGATAAACTAGGGACTGCTGTAAATATCCAAGCCATGGTTTTCGGGAATATGGGAGACAATTGTGGTACTGGAGTATCATTTAGTAGAAACCCTGTAACTGGTGAAGATGAACTATTCGGAGAATATTTAATTAATGCACAAGGGGAAGATGTAGTTGCGGGAATTAGAACTCCAAAAAATATTAGTGTGCTTGCTGAAGATATGCCACATTTATATAAAGAATTTGTGGAACTTTCTAAAAAATTAGAAGGACACTACAAAGATATGCAAGATATTGAGTTTACTATTGAAGATGGCAAGCTATATATTCTTCAAACAAGAAATGCTAAGAGAACACCAAATGCTGTTGTTGAAGTTGCAGTTTCATTAGTAGAAGAAGGTGTTATTAGTAAGGAAGAGGCTATTTTAAGAGTAGGTACAGAAGAAATTAACAAACTTCTTCACTCTACATTTGAAGAAAAATCATTGAAACAAGCACAACAATTAACTCAAGGATTAGCGGCTTCACCAGGAGCAGCAGTGGGAGCAATTTATTTTACTGCACATGAAGCGGTAGAAGCGGCTAAAACAAAACCGGTTGTATTAGTAAGAGAAGAAACGTCACCTGAAGATATTGAAGGAATGGTTAGCTCAGAAGCCATTGTAACTCTACGTGGAGGTATGACATCACATGCTGCGGTAGTTGCACGTGGAATGGGTAAATGCTGCGTATGTGGTTGCCAAAACATGATTATTAATTATGACGAAAAAACTTTAAAAATTGCTGGAATTACATTAAAAGAAGGAGATGTAATCTCTGTTGATGGAAGCAGTGGTAAGGTTTATCTGGGTGAAGTTGATAAAATAGATGCTAGATTCAGCGATAGATTCAATAAGCTCTTAGGATGGGCGGATGAAATTAGAAGTCTAAAAGTATTAGCAAATGCTGATAATGAAGTTGATGCAAAAGTTGCTTTCGAGTTTGGAGCTGAAGGAATTGGATTATGTAGAACAGAACATATGTTCTTTGAAGAAGATAGAATTAGTTTAGTTAGAAAAATGATACTAGCATCAGATACAAATGAAAGAATTAGATTCTTAGATAGATTACAACCAATTCAAAGTGATGATTTCTATAAAATTTTTAAAGAAGCGAAAGGTAAATCTGTTAACATAAGATTACTAGATCCACCACTTCATGAATTCTTACCGAAAGATGAAAAAACTGTAAAAGTTATTGCTGAGGAAATAGGTGTAAGTGTTAGTCAATTAGAAGCAAAAATTGCTAGTATTGCTGAGTTCAACCCTATGATGGGACACCGTGGTTGCCGTCTAGGAATAACATATCCAGAAATTTATTTAATGCAGGCAAAAGCGATCAGTTCAGCAGCGATTAGAGCACGTAAAGAAGGAATTGAAGTTAATGTAGAAATTATGATTCCGTTAGTAGGTTTAGAAAAAGAACTTGTAGTTCTACGTGAGCAAATAGTTGAATTAGTTGAAAAAGAAATACAGTTATACAATGCGGACTTTAATTATAAAGTAGGAACTATGATTGAAATACCACGAGCTTGTGTAGTAGCTGATAAGATTGCTGAACATGCAGATTTCTTCAGTTTCGGAACAAATGACTTAACACAATTAACATTTGGTTATTCAAGAGACGACGCTGAGAAATTTATCGATATCTATAAGAAAAAAAATATCTTAGAGTCAGATCCATTTGTTCATTTAGATGAGAGTGGAGTACTAGAGTTAATGAAGATTGCTGTCAATAAAGCAAAAGCTGTAAAACCAAATATTAAACTAGGAATTTGTGGTGAGCATGGAGGAGATGAAAAATCAATTCTACTTTGTTCAAAAATTGGTTTAGGTTATGTTTCTTGTTCACCATATCGAGTTATTATCGCAAGAATTGCAGCCGCTAAAGCAGCCATTAGCGATATAGAAGTAGCGTTAACTAAGTAAAATGTTAAAGAAGAAATAGAGGTTTTTAGTAATTTATCTACTAAGACTTTGCTATAATAATTAATGATTATATTAGCAGAATATGAGGGTGATTCTTAATGAATTACCCTTTATTTTTTTAGTATAAGAAAATATGTGGGTTAAAGATTTAAATTATGTCTTAATTAACTGAATTATAATTATAAAGTCTTTGTAAATATTACAAAAATATTAAATAATAATTAATATTATACAAAGTAAATTGATTTTTTTTTCATTATACATTAAAATTAATGTAGTATATTGTACCATTTTATATCGAAAAAAGGGTTCAAATCAAAATGAAAGTTAAATGAAAGTTTAAATATTGAAAAAGAGAGGATATACTATGGCAGAAAATAATAATAGTCGGTTATCGAGAAGAGATAGACACTCTCAGGAAAGAAAGAGTGTTATGCCAGGTGGATATATATCTAGAGGGAATAATAATCCAACAAATAATGGGCAACAAAGAAGACCATTAACAAATGAAGAAGTAATGAGAAGAAATGCACAGAACGCAGGACCTTCCAATCAACAACAAAGAGCAGGTAATGCTAATCAAGGACAAGGAGTACCACCTGTTAGACCGAGAAATGCTCAACAATCAGCAAGAACTGGTAAACCAGGAGGGCCTAGACGGCCATTAGGTCCAAATAGAATTAGTAATCCAAATTCTAAAAAATCCAATAAAACTTTATGGATGAAAATATTGAGATATGGGTTATATGCAGCAAGTGTTGCTATTATATCACTATTCTTACTATGTGTATTCTGGATTTATCAAGCACCTGCATTTGACTCTAAGATACTAGATAATAACTCAAGAACAATCGTTTATGATGTTAATAATAATGAGGTGGCAAAATTAGGGAACCAGATTGGTGAAAATTTAAATACATCAGACATCCCGACAAAAATGCAAGATGCAATCTTAGCGACAGAGGATAATAGATTTTTCGAACATGGAGCAGTCGATTTTAGACGTTTAGTAGGAGCGGTATTTTCAAACCTTACAAGTGGGTTTGGATCTCAAGGTGCGTCAACAATTTCTCAACAGTTAATTAAGAGAACATTCTTAGACGATAATAAGAGTATGAAGCGTAAAGTTCAAGAAGCATATCTTGCATATAAACTTGAACAAAACTACGATAAAGAATCTATATTTACTATGTATGTAAATAGAATCTATTATTCAGATGGAGTATATGGATTAAAAACAGCTTCTAAGTACTATTTTGGAAAAGAGTTAAATCAATTAACTCTTTCGCAGATGGCGCTTTTAGCGGGGTTACCTCAACATCCTAATACATATAATCCATATGATAATCCTGAAGCGGCTAAAGCTCGTCGTGACACTGTATTGTATTTAATGCAATATCATGGGAAAATCTCAGAAGCAGAATCAACAGCAGCTCAAAAAACTAATGTATTAGATGGATTAATAGAACGTGACGAAAGCGAACGTGTATTATTATCAAGTGAATTTGATTCAAAATATACTTCATATATGAATCAAATTGTAAATGAATTAAAAAATAGTAAAGAATTTAAAGATTATGAAGGTGACGTATTAAACTTAGGTCTTAAAATTTATACTAACTTTGATTCAAAAATTCAAGATACTTTAACAGAAAGTGTAAATGCTAACTATGCAGGAATAAAACAAGCAAGTAATGTAGCTATGGTTGTACTAAATAACGAAAATAGTGGTATAGCCGCTCTTTATGGAGGTAAAAAACAAACATTCCATGGATTTAATATTGCGACACAAGCTAAATTACAACCAGGTTCATCAATTAAACCAATACTAGCTTATGGACCTGCTGTAGAATATTTAAATTGGGGTTCTGATCATACGGTTAATGACTCGAAAATTCAGGGATCTCAAATTCAAAACTGGGATAGACAATTCCACGGTAATATTACAATAAATAACGCATTAGTTTGGTCATATAATATTCCAGCTATTAAAACATATCAAGAAGTTGGTTTCGATAGAGTAAAACAATATGCAAATAATGTGGGTATGGATATCAAGGATAATTCTATTACTACTCCAATTGGAGGAAGTGGAGATGGATTCTCGCCATTACAAATGGCAGGAGCATATGTTCCGTTTAGTAATGGTGGATATTATGCAACACCAAAAGCTATCAAAAAAGTTTATGATAGTGAAGGTTCTGAAGTGAAGAGCTTCAGTAAAGATGACAGAAAACGTGTTATTAAAGAATCAACTGCGTACATTATGACTTCAATGTTAAGAAATGTAGTAAATGGTACGGCTTCGTTTGCTCGTATTAGTGGAGCTGATATGGCTGTTAAGACAGGTACAACTACATTCGGTGAAGGAGAAGCTCAAAAGTATAATTTTGATATAGATAATTATTCTAAAGATTCTTGGACAATTGGATATACTAGTAATTACACGATGGCTGTATGGCAAGGATTTGATGCAATTGACGGGCCGACGAAGTATATGACTCAAGAAGATACGCAGAAAACTCAAGCGTTATATAGAATTAATATGCAAAATATAGTGCGTATTCACCCACCTAAAGGATTTAAAGTCCCAGAAAACGTTGGATCTATAAACGGTGGAGTTAAAGTTATTTCTGATAGTGAACGTCGAGAAATTGAAGAACAAAATAAACGTAATCAAGAAGAAAAAGATAAAGATAAAGATAGAAATAACAATAATAACAACAACGGTAATAACAGCAACGATGATAATAATCGTAATGGAAATAATTCTGAAGATAACAATAGTAATTTATCAAATCAAAATGGTCAACAGAATGGTAGCAACGGTAATTCCCAATCACGAGGAGGCAACTCTAATGGAGTACAACCTGGTGTAAGGAATTCAGGAGCTAACAATAATAACAACGCTAGTAGAGGCAATAGATAATTAGTAATAAATCTACTGTACAGGAAATCTGTACGGTAGGTTTATTTTTTATAATTTTAAAATACTACACAAATATTTAGAAATGGTGTACAATATAGAAATGGAGCAGTTTATTTATTCTTTGTTAAACTGAAAAAATTATTCCATAAAACTTATATTATTATAAAGACGGATGTGAAGCTATGAAGAAAAAATTAGTTATAATTACAGGAATAAGTGGAGCAGGAAAAAATACAGCGTTAGAGGTCTTTGAAAATCAGGGGTATTTTTGTACAGATAATTTACCGGGACTTGTTGTAGAAGATTTTCTAAGAATTATTGAAGAAAAAGAAATAGATAAAACAGCTATAAGCATAGATATTAGAAGCAAGCTTTTGTTTGTTGATTTAAAAGAAGTATTAAAAAAAATACAACAAAATGAATATTTTGATGTTCGTATAATATTTTTAGATAGTGAAGATCAAGTATTAGTAAATAGATATAAAGAAACTAGAAAAAATCATCCTTTGTCTAGTGAATTTAGTCTTCTAGAAGGAATTACTCAAGAAAGAAAAGATATGGATGCTATTAAAGGTATAGCGAATTATATTTATGATACTACAAATACAACCGTTAAAGACCTTAAAAAGAAAATTTTAGAAGATTTTGGTATTGAGAAAAAAGATAGTTATCATATTACAATTTCTAGTTTTGGATATAAATATGGTATACCTATAGATGCGGATAACATTGTAGATGTACGATTTTTAAGGAATCCATTTTATATAAATGAACTTAGGGAAAAAACTGGACAAGATAGTGAAGTATTTGATTATGTTTTTGATGATGAAGTCACTAAGGAATTTTATGATAAATATCTAGAATTAATGACTTACATGGTAGATAAGTATCAATATGAAGGAAGGGACAAGGTCGCAATTGCTGTTGGATGCACTGGTGGTAAACATCGCTCGGTGAGTATAGCGAGGAAATTACATGAAGATATCTCGAAACTTGGCTATAGAGTTTATCTAGAACATCGCGACATTAACAAGGGTAGGTAGAAAGATGAGAACTAAAATTAGAGTAGTCACTATAGGTGGAGGAACAGGGTTATCTGTTCTTTTAAGAGGGTTGAAAAAATATCCTCTTGATATAACTGCGGTAGTAACGGTAGCTGACGATGGTGGTAGTTCAGGGAAGATAAGAAGTGATATGAATATTCCATCACCAGGAGATATTAGAAATGTTATTGCTGCATTATCTGATGTAGAGCCGTATCTAGAAAAAATGTTCCAATATCGATTTGATAGTGGTGAAGTTAAGGGTCATCCGGTAGGTAATTTAATGATTGCTGCAATGACAGATATTCATGGAGATTTTTCAACTGCAGTAAAAGTTATGAGTAGAATTTTAAATGTTCGTGGAACGGTATTACCGACAACCAATGATATAGCGACTTTAAACGCTGTACTTTCTACAGGTGAAATTATAAGAGGAGAATCTTCAATTACTGAAGCTGGTGGAGAGATAGATCATGTTTATATTACACCTTCTAGGGTAAAACCTAATGAAGATGTGTTAAGAGCTATCGAAGAGGCGGATTATATTATAATGGGGCCAGGTAGTTTGTATACATCGATTATTCCCAATTTAGTAATTTCTCAGGTTTCTGATAAGATTAGAGAAAGTAAAGCTAAGAAAATATATGTTTGTAATGTCATGACTCAGCATGGAGAGACTGATAATTATACAGTTTCTGAACACATTACAGCTATCAATAAACATGTTGGAGAGAATATTTTTGATTTGGTTATTGCTAATTCTCGTGAGTTTGGTGATAGTATTTTATCGAAATATCACAAAGAAAAACAAGAACCGGTCAAAATCGATCAAGAAAAAATAGAAGAACTTGGAATTAAATTGATAAAAAATAATGACATCGGAATCGTTGATAATAACACGATTAGACATAATGCAGAAAAAGTTTCTGAATTAATTTACGATTATATTATAGACGACAAGCCAACAATGATTTATAATAAAAGATGAAAATAAAAAAAGGAGAACAAAAATGCACTTAAATTTTGATTATTCGAAAGCACTAAACTTCTTTAACGAACAAGAAGTAAAAAATATGGAAGGTTATGTGAAAGTTGCACATGATCAATTACACAATAAAACTGGAATAGGAAATGATTTCCTAGGATGGTTAGAATTACCAACTAACTACGATAAAGAAGAGTTTGCTAGAATTAAAGAAGCTAGTAAAAAAATTCAAAGCAATTCAGATGTACTAGTTGTTATCGGTATTGGAGGTTCATACCTTGGAGCTCGTGCAGCGATTGAAATGCTAAATGATAGTTTCTATAACTTCTATGAAGAAGGAAGAAAAACTCCAAAAATCTTCTTCGTAGGTCACACAATTTCATCAACTTATACTCAAGAATTAGTAAATTACTTAAAAACTACAGGAAAAGATTTCTCTGTAAATGTAATCTCTAAATCAGGAACAACTACAGAGCCTGCTATTGCATTCCGTATTTTCAAAGAATTACTTGAAGAAAAATATGGTAAAGAAGGAGCTAAAGAAAGAATCTTCGCTACAACTGACAGAGCTCGTGGAGCATTAAAATCATTAGCAGATGATGAAGGATATGAAACATTTGTAGTACCTGATGATGTAGGTGGACGTTTCACAGTTCTTACTGCTGTAGGATTACTTCCAATTGCTGTAAGTGGAGTTGATATTGATAAAATGATGGCTGGTGCCAAATTAGCTCAAGATGAATTATCAACACCAGATTTAAGCAAAAATATTGCTTACCAATATGCTGTAATGCGTAATATCTTACAACAAAAAGGTAAATTAATTGAGATTCTTGTATCTTACGAACCATCAATGGTTTACTTCAACGAATGGTGGAAACAACTTTACGGTGAATCTGAAGGTAAAGATGGAAAAGCATTATATCCATCAAGTGTTTGCTTCTCAACAGACCTTCACTCTATGGGACAATATGTTCAAGAAGGACGTCGTGTTCTATTAGAAACTATCTTAAAAGTTAAATCTCCAAACAAAGATATCGAGCTTAAAGAAGCTGATAACAATCTTGATGGATTAAACTATTTAGCTGGAAAAACTATGGATTTCGTAAACACTAAAGCATTTGAAGGAACACTTCTTGCTCACACAGATGGAGGGGTACCTAACTTTGTAGTAGAACTTCCTGATATGAGTGAGTTCACATTCGGATACTTAGTATACTTCTTCGAAAAAGCTGTAGGTATTTCTGGATACATGCAAGGATTAAATCCATTTGACCAACCAGGAGTAGAAGCATATAAGAAAAATATGTTCGCACTTCTTGGAAAACCTGGATTCGAAGAATTAAAAGCAGAATTAGAAGAAAGATTAAAATAATCTTGAATAAATTAAAAACTGATAGAGGAATAATTTTCCTTTATCAGTTTTTTGTTAATGTTTAATAATTAAATTTTACTATCAAATATTTTAAGTATGGAGGTGTCGCAAGCTACAACTAAAACAGTAAGTTTAAAATTAAAAACAAAAAGAAAACGACTCTATAAATTAGATTCAAATAAAATCGTAATTTATGAGTCTTCTTTATCTTTTGGCCATTGTTACAAATGTGAACTTATCTGGTCTATATGAAAGTATTCCATATTGTAGTATGTTTCCATTGGACAAATAAGTGATACTTTCAACAACAGCTACCATATTGTATTCACCAAGGTCCATATATTGTTTTTCTTCATCTGTAGCGTATCTAAATGATATTTGACGTCGTGAGTGCGTTATATTTAATCCTAATTCTTTTTCTAAGTATTTGTAAATAGATGATTCTGCAATTTCTTTATTAATAAATGGAACAAGACTTCTATCGAAATATGATACCTCATACTCTAATTTTTCGCCGTTGATCGTTCTACTACGACTAACTCTATAAAAATCATTATTCTCATCTGCACTAAAAATATCCATTATTTTCTTTTCGCCTTGAATAATATAAAGTGACTCTAGTGTAGTCTTAATTTCGTACTTTCCGTCGATGTTTAATTCAGAAGAAGTTTTAATATTTCCTAAATAATTATTTTTTATTCTTCCGTGTCCAAGAATTAAAGAATTTTTACCTTTAATCTTTTGGATATAACCATTAATTTCTAATAAAGACAAAGCTTTTCTAATAGTATCTTTTGAATAACCGTATTCTTTTACTAACTCATTTTCACTTGGTAGTTCTGTATTACGCTTATAAAAACGAGTATCTATTTTTTCCTTGAGATCATTATAGACCTTTTTGTATTTACTCATATATGATTTACCTTTACTGTTCTCCTTTTAAAAATTACCTATTTAATTATAAATGTAGTTGATAAGAATTGCAAGGGTTAAGTACATCTTACATACATATTGTAACATTTACGTATATGTTGTAGAAAAAAATAAAAAGAATTACATAAATGTCATTGACAAAATGAAAGTGTTTTATTATAATAATTATTGTTAAGTTATAAAAACTTATTTTGTAAATACAAGTTAAAAGTATGACGGAGGGAAATAGAATGACAAAACGTTCAAGTGGTGTATTGATGCATATCACATCATTACCAGGTGAGTTTGGTATAGGAACTTTTGGTAAAAGCGCATATGATTTCGTTGATTTCTTAGAAGAAACAAAACAAACATATTGGCAAATTTTACCATTAACAACTACAAGTTATGGGGATTCACCTTATCAAAGTTTCTCAGCTGTAGCAGGGAATTTAAACCTAATCGATTTTTCTTTATTAAAAGAAGAAGGATTATTAGAAGAAAGTGATTACTCAAATGTTAACTTTGGAGAAAATCCTGAAAAAATAGATTATGCTTTATTATTTGAAGTTAGAAGACCAATTTTAGAAAAAGCTGTTGCTAACACTGCAAAATATAGCAATGTATTAGCTGAGATAGAAGAATTCGAAAAAGACAACTCAAGTTGGTTAGCTGATTATGCTGAATATATGGCAATTAAAGAAAGTTTCGGATATCAAAGTTTTATTCACTGGGATGAAGATATTAAAAAAGGTGAAAAAGCCGCACGAGAAAAATATCGTACGGAGCTTCAAGATAGCATAAGATACTACACAGTTACACAATACTTTTTCTTTAAACAATGGTTAGCATTAAAAGAATATGCTAATGGTAAAGGAGTTAAAATCATTGGTGACATGCCAATCTATGTAAGTGCTGATAGTGTTGAAATGTGGACAATGCCAGAATTATTTAAAGTTGATGATAACAATGAACCACTTTATGTAGCTGGATGTCCTGCAGATGACTTCAGTCCAACTGGACAACTTTGGGGTAATCCAATTTACGATTGGGAAAAACACAAAGAACAAGGTTTCTCATGGTGGATTTATCGAGTACAAGAAAGTTTTAAAATCTATGATGTACTTCGTATAGATCACTTCAAAGGATTCTCTGATTTTTGGCAAATTGATAAAGATGCTGAAAATGCAGTAAATGGTACTTGGGAAGCTGGTCCAGGAATTGAATTATTCCAAAAAATTAAAGAACAATTAGGTGATTTACCAATTATCGCAGAAAATCTTGGATTTATTGATGAGAAAGCAGAAAAATTATTAGATGATTCTGGATATCCTGGAATGAAGATTCTTCAATTTGCTTTCCCAGGTGATGATAATCTAGATCGTCCACATCACTATACTCAAAATAGTGTTGCTTACACAGGAACACATGATAATGATGTAGTTAATGGATGGTATGAGAAATTGAGTGAGTCAGAACAAGAACTAGTTTCTGAATACTTAAATCGCCGTAATGATGAAACAATTACTGAAGCGATGATTAGAGGAATATACTCTTCAGTAAGTGATTATGCAATCGTAACAATGCAAGATTTATTAGATAAAGATGCAACAAGCAGAATGAATGTTCCATCAACAGTTGGAGGAAACTGGGAGTGGAGAATGCTTGCAGAAGATTTAACAGAAGAGAGAAAAGAATTTTTAAAAAATATTACAGTAAGATATTCAAGAGAGAGGGCATAAAATGACATTCACTAAATATGTATTGGATAAAACAAATAAAGAACTTAGTACATTAGAAAACAAAGAAATTTATAAACAATTATTAAACTATGTTAAAGATGAAGCTGACAAAAAAGCTTTAAATAGTGATAAGAAAAAAGTTTACTATATTTCAGCTGAATTTTTAATTGGTAAACTTTTATCAAACAACTTAATCAACTTAGGTATTTATGAAGAAATTGAAAAAGAATTAAAAGCTGCTAACAAACGTCTTAGTGATGTAGAAGAAGCTGAATTAGAACCTTCATTAGGTAACGGTGGTCTTGGACGTTTAGCATCATGCTTCATCGACTCAATTTCATCATTAGGAATCACTGGTGATGGAGTTGGATTAAACTACCACTGTGGTTTATTCAGACAAGTGTTTGTTAAAAATGAACAACATGCTGAGCCAAACTTCTGGATTGAAGATGATTCATGGCTAAGAGATACTGATGTTAAATATACAGTACCTTTCAAAAACTTCAACCTAACTTCAACATTAAAAAGAATTGATGTATTAGGATACAAAAAAGATACTAAAAACTATCTAAACCTATTCGATATTGATTCAATTGATAGCAGTATCATTGAAAAAGGAATTTCATTTGATAAAACTGAAATTGCGAAAAACTTAACATTATTCTTGTATCCAGATGATAGTGATAAAAATGGTGAATTACTACGTATTTACCAACAATACTTCATGGTATCAAATGCTGCTCAACTGATTTTAGATGAAGCAATTGCTAAAGGAAGTAATGTTCACGACTTATACGAATATGCATATGTTCAAATTAACGATACTCACCCAAGTATGGTAATTCCTGAATTAATTCGTTTACTAACTGAAAAACACGGAATTGAATTTGAAGAAGCATACACAATTGTTCAAAAAATGACTGGTTACACTAACCACACTATCTTAGCTGAGGCATTAGAAAAATGGCCATTAGCATACTTAGAAGAAGTAGTGCCACACTTAGTAACAATCATCAAACAATTAGATGCTGTTATTAGAGAAAAATATGAAGGTGAAGATATTCAAATCATCGATAAAGACGATAGAGTACACATGGCAAACATGGATATTCACTTCTCTAACAGTGTAAACGGGGTTGCATACTTACACACTGAAATTCTTAAAAACTCTGAATTAAAACACTTCTATGAATTATATCCAGAGAAATTTAATAACAAAACTAATGGTATTACATTCAGACGTTGGTTAGAATTTTCTAACAGACCATTAGCAGCCTACTTAAAAGAACTAATTGGTGATGAGTACTTAACTGATGCAACTAAATTAGAAAAATTACTAGCATTTGTTGATAGTAAAGAAGTAGCAGCGAAATTAGAAGAAATTAAACACGAGAACAAACTAGTTCTTAAAGAATACCTAAAAGAAACTCAAGGTATTGAATTAGACGAAAATAGTATTATTGATACTCAAATCAAGAGATTCCACGAATATAAACGTCAACAAATGAACGCTTTATATGTAATCAAAAAATACTTAGATATCAAAAATGGTAAATTACCTGAAAGAAAAATTACAGTATTCTTCGGTGGTAAAGCAGCACCAGCATATATTATAGCTCAAGATATCATTCACTTAATTCTATGTCTATCAGAATTAATTAACAATGATCCAGAAGTTAACAAATACTTAAACGTATTCTTAGTTGAAAACTATAATGTAAGTGTTGCAGAAAAATTAATTCCAGCAACTGATATCTCTGAACAAATCTCATTAGCTTCTAAAGAAGCAAGTGGAACTGGTAACATGAAATTCATGTTAAACGGAGCTCTAACATTAGGAACTCTAGATGGAGCAAACGTGGAAATCGATGAGTTAGTTGGACGTGAAAATATCTACATCTTCGGTAAAGAAAGTGATGAAATTATCAAACTTTACGAAACTGCAGGATATGTGTCTAAAGAATACTATGAAAAAGATGGTGTTAAAGAAGTTGTAGACTTCATCGTTTCTAAAGACTTAGTTAAACTAGGAAATAAAGAAAGATTAGAAAGATTATACAATGAACTACTTAACAAAGACTGGTTCATGACACTTATTGACTTTGAAGAATATTACGCTAAGAAAGAAGAAATGTTAGCAGATTACGAAAACCGTGAATTATGGCTGAAAAAAGTTATTGCGAATATTGCAAAAGCTGGATTCTTCTCATCTGACCGTACTATAGCTCAATACAACGAAGATATTTGGAACAAAAAATAATAAATAAAGAAGTGGGGAACATAGCATGAAACTATTAACGATTAATGTACATAGTTGGTTAGAAGAAAATCAACTTGAAAAATTAAATATCTTGGCAAAAACTATTGTGGAGAAAAAATACGATGTTGTTGCCATGCAAGAAGTAAATCAATTGATTAATAGTGCAGATGTTTACCAAGGAATAAAAGAAGATAACTTCGGAAAATTATTACTAGATAAAATTAGAGAATATGGAGAAGAAGGATACAGTTACTACTGGACTTATTCTCACATAGGATTTGATAAATTCGAAGAAGGTTTAGCAATACTCGCTAAAGGTGAAGTTGTTGCCGTAGAGGATTTTTACTGTACGGCACAACAAACCGTAACTTCTATCGAATCAAGAAAAATTTTAAAAGTCGATCTTAAAATAAATGATGAGATCGTAGAATTTTACAGTTGTCATATGAATTTGCCAACTTGTAAAGGGGAAGACATAGATCAAAATCTTAGCAACCTAATTAATTATACAGATAACAATAATCTTAAAGTTTTCATGGGAGATTTCAATACAGATTATTTCCATCAAGTAGACGATTATAAGAGAATACTTGATAAAGGGTTATATGATACTTATGAATTAGCCGAGAAAAAAGACGGGGGAGTTACCGTATATAAAAATATAAGTGGTTGGGAAGATTCTATGTGTCAGAAAAAATTGGATTATGTATTTATTAATAGAAAATTAGATGTAAAAGAAAGTTTTGTTATATTTAATGATGAAAATTATCCAATTATTTCTGATCATAATGGCTTAGAAGTAACATTAGCAGAAAAATAAAAAAGGAGGAAAAATGTTATGTTACAAAAAATTCAGCGCTTTGGAGGCGCGATGTTAATGCCATCTATTTTATTCGCATTCTTCGGATTAGTAGTTGGATTAACTTCAATCTTAAAAAACCCTAACCTAGTAGGGAGCATCGCGACAGAAGGTACTCTTTGGTACAACTTCTGGTTCGTAGTAGAGCAAGGAGGATGGACTATCTTTAACCAAATGCCAGTAGTATTCGCACTTGGTATTCCAATCGGTCTTGCTAAAAAAGCAAATGGTCGTGCAGCATTAGAAGCGTTCTTAATCTACATGGTTTATAACTACTTCATCAACGGATTCTTAACTCAATTCAAATTCTTTGGTGTAGATGTAACGCCTGCCCTTAAATTACCTACAGGTATTACAAGAATCGCTGGAGCAATTACTTTAGATACTTCAATCATTGGATCTATCGTTATTGCATCTATCTCAGTATGGATTCACAACAAATACTTCGATAAAAAACTTCCTGAATTATTAGGAATTTTCCAAGGATCAACATTCGTAATCTTAGTAGGATTCCTTATCATGATTCCAGCTGCTTTCTTAACAGCTCTATTATGGCCAAAAGTTCAATTAGGAATTGCTGCTTTACAAGGATTCTTAAAAGTATCAGGAGTTGCGGGAGTATTCACTTACACATTCCTAGAAAGAATTTTAATCCCAACAGGATTACACCACTTCATCTATGGGCCATTCATGTTTGGACCAGCAGTAGTAGAAAATGGAATCACAGCTTACTGGGTACAACACATTCACGAGTTCTCTCAAAGCTCAACTCCATTAAAAGAGTTATTCCCTCAAGGTGGATTCTCATTGCACGGTAACTCAAAAGTATTTGGATTACCAGCAGCAGCTTTAGCTATGTATGTAACAGCTAAAGACAGCAAGAAAAAAGTTGTAGCAGGGTTATTAATCCCAGCAGCACTTACTGGTTTCTTAACAGGGATCACTGAACCAATCGAGTTCACATTCTTATTCGCAGCACCAGTATTATTCGCTACTCACGCAGTATTAGGTGCATTAATGTCAGCAACTATGTATCAATTTGGAGTTGTAGGTAACTTCGGAAGTGGATTAATCGACTTCTTAGCTCTTAACTGGTTACCAATGTTCAAAAACCACTCTTCACAAATGTTCATTCAAATCGGAATTGGATTAGTATTCTCTGTAATCTACTTCTTAGTATTTAGATTCTTAATCCTTAAATTCCAATTAAACACACCTGGACGTGAAGCAGATGATGCTGAAACTAAACTTTACTCTAAACAAGAGTACCGTGAAAAAGGTAAAGAAGCAGCTAAACCAGAAGTTAAAGATGATGCAGCTACTCACGATGATCAAGCTCTTATCATTCTTGAAGGTTTAGGTGGTAAAGACAACATCGTAGACGTTACTAACTGTGTAACAAGACTACGTGTTAACGTTAAAGACGAAAGCCTAGTTAAAGGTGATGAATTCTTAAAACGTTCTGGAGCTCTTGGAGTTGCTCGTAACGGTAAAGCTATTCAAGTAATCATCGGATTCTCTGTAGGACAAGTTAGAGAAGCTTTCGAAAAAGAATTACACAAATAAGCCTATTATGACAGAAAAAAGAAATTGACGTAAAAGTCAGTTTCTTTTTTTGTATATTAATATTTAGATTTTAGAGAACTATAAACTAAATAGTATTAGTTCAATAAGTTTAAAATCTAAATTTACTAATCGGGGATGATCCAAAAGTCCTAAATTTTAACAAGGTTTATATGAAAATTTAAAGATGCAGTGGTTTATTAATATCTAAATTTGCTTTATAAAAGCTTTTTTGATATCTAATAAACTGTGTGGAGGCGACTCTACAAAATCGACTTCTTCGAAATCACGATTTTGAGTCACTCCCATATTTTAGGTATAAGTAGTTACTAGTTAAATAGTGATGTATGTGTTTTAAGACTAATAGTTATATTATTTAAAAGAAGCTGGTAATAATAATTGAGATAAAAAAATACTTGGTAAACAATGTCTACCAAGTATTTTCACTATATATTAGAACGCTGGAGTAGCGTGTCCTTTTGGTTTAAGTTCTTTGTTGATGTAATCTTTAATTTTTTCACTTGCTAATGCTTTTTTAACTGCTTGAACTTTAGCATCGTCTTTGTTATCTTCACGAGCAACAAGTGAGACAGCGAATGTTGAGTCTCCTTCTTTTTCAAAAGCTAGACCATTTTTGTCAGGAGTTAATCCTAATTTAGAGATGTAAGTTGGGTAGTTAAATACTAAATCTTTTTCATTGTATGCTTCGTTAAGGTTTAGTAAGCTTACTTTAGTAAATTTAAGGTGTTTTGGATTATCTTTGATATCTGCTTCTGTTACTGTAAAGCTATTTGGATCTTTAAGAGTAATAACTTTAGCGTGATCTAATAAACGTAAAGCACGAGCTAAGTTTGTTGGATCTGAAGGGATAGCTACATCAGCACCATCTTTAAGATCTTTGATATCTTTAAGAGTTTTTGAGTAGAATGATACAGTCGCGTTGTAAATTGGTTGAATAGCTACAAGATGAGCATTATTTTTTTTGTTAAATTGTTCCATGAATGGTCTGTGTTGGAAGAAGTTAGCATCAACTTCTTTATTGTTTAATGCAACGTTAGCTTGAACGTTATCAGAAACTTTAACGATTTCTAAGTTGTAACCTTCTTTTTTAAGATCATCTTTGATCATTTCTAACATGTCTGTCATTGGAGAAGTGTGAGAAGCTACTTTTACAGTAACAGGTTCTTTCTTCTCTTCTTTTTTAGTTTCAGTTTTGCTTGAACAAGCTGTTAAAACTAATAATAATGCTGTTAAGCTAGCAATAAATGAAATTATTTTCTTCATTATTTTATCTCCTATTAAGTATATTTTTTATTTAGAGGTAAGGTTGTTGATTGTATTTATAGATTTTGGATTAGTAATAATATATATTTATTAGAAAGCTGCAGTAGCTTTACCTTCGAAATTCTTTTGTAGGAAGTCTTTAACTTTTTGACTAGTTAAAGCTTTTTTAACTGCTTGAATTTTAGCGTCGTCTTTGTTATCTTCACGAGCTGCAAGTACACCAGCGTATGTAAAGTCAGCTTTGTCTTCCATTAGAAGTCCATCTTTCATTGGTGTAAGGTTTAATTTAGCAATATAAGTTGGGTAGTTGAAAACTAAATCTTTTTCTGCATATGCATCACTTAAGTTTAAAAGCCCAACTTCTGTAAATTTAAGATGTTTTGGATTATCTTTAATGTCTTTTACAGTAACGTTATAGCTGTTTGGATCATTTAATGTAATTAATCCACCGTGAGCTAATAATCTTAATGCACGAGCCATGTTTGATGCATCAGATGGAATAGCTACATCAGCACCATCTTTAAGATCTTTTATGTTTTTGACAGTTTTTGAGTAGAATGCTGGAATAGAATTATAAACTTTCGCCACAGCAACTAAGTTAGTTTTATTTTTTTCATTGTATTGTTTCATGAATGGTTCGTGTTGAAAGAAGTTAGCATCGACTTCTTTGTTTGCTAAAGCAACGTTAGCTTGAACATTATCAGATACTTTTACAATTTCAAGAGTGTATCCTTCTTTTTGTAAATCTTCTTTAACTAATTCTAACATATCAGTAAATGGTGGGACATGAGCAGCAACTTTAATAGTCTTGTCTTCTTTTTTTTCTTCTTTTTTATCGCTAGTTTTACTTGAACATGCTGTTAACACAAGCACAAGCGCTAGTAGGCTAGCAACAATAGATAATACTTTCTTCATTAATCTATTTCTCCTTCTTGTTTGTAAAACGTTTAGCTAATCCATAACCTATAGATTGAATAATAAATACATATATAATAAATATTATTACTATTAAATACATTAGATCATAATTGTATTCCTGATACCCATATCTAAAGGCAAATTCTCCAAGACCACCAGCTCCAATTACACCCATTACAGTAGTATAAGCTAGTAAACTAATAGTAGTATAGGTGAATGATAAGATTAAGTTATCCATTGTAGCAGGTAATAAGAAGTATCTAATAATTTGAATTTTAGTAGCTCCCATACTTATAGCTCTATCTACAATTTTTTTAGGAACATTAATTAATGCTTGTTCAACAAATCGAGCATAAATACTTACACCAACTAGTGTAAGAGGCAAGATTGCTGCAATATTTCCAAAAGATGTTTTAAATAGAAATCTATTTACAGGGATTAATATGAACACAAAAATTAGAAATGGAACACTACGTAGGGCATTAAGAGAAATGCTAAGTCCTTCATAAACTGCTCTATTTTTTAATAAATAATCACGACTGAAAGCAAAAAGCATAATACCTAATGGTAGGGAAATGAAAAATACTGTTAACATTGAGTAAAGCATCATATAGTTTGTTTCCCAAAATGCTTTCATAATACCATCGTAATTGGCTTTAAATAAATCAATCATTTAATAAAAACTCCTTTACGTAGTTATAGTAATTACTGTCGTAATCGTCTTTTGCATTTTTATTAGGTACGACAATATCTTTAATTGTAGAATCATCAATAACTACTACACGATCACAAAAGTTCTTAAGTAATGATAAACTGTGAGAAATCATAACTATTGAAATGTCAGTTGTTGTACGCAATTTATTTAATAGTGCAAATATTTCTTTTTCACTATTAGTATCTAATGCTGAACTGATTTCATCACAAAGTAGAACTTCTGGTTCTTGTAACAGTGCCATAGCGATAGCAACTTTTTGTTGTTCTCCACCACTTAGGCTCCCACAAAGACTATTTTTAAGTCTTGTGATATTCATGAATTCAAGAATATCATCTATTTTCTTTTTATCAACAGAAACCTTATTTAATTTGTACACTAAACTCAAATGATAATATACGCTTTTGTTATCAATAAGATTAGAGTGTTGGAATATATAGGCTAGATTTTTTCTTGTATTTCTAAGGGTACTTGCATCCATATTTTTAATAGAAGAGTTTTTATAAAGAATATCTCCGCTATCATATGAAACAATACCATTAATCATTTTAAGAATTGTACTTTTACCTGTACCATTTCTACCGATAATTCCAATAACTTCTTTTTTATTAATATCAAATGATATATTTTCTAGTTTGAAGTTAGCGTCTTTATATTGTTTTGATACGTTTTTTAATTGAACTATCATAATATACCTCCAAAGTACACTATACCACTTTCGGAAAAGGATTTCAAGAGCTTTGTTTAATATTTTTCAAAAAAATGTTTGTATTGTTCAGTGCTTGTTTGATAGTGTTTGTGGATCTGTTAACAAAAACCTCCAACTCTGTAATGATACAGTTTAACATTGTAGATGCGATGGTAGAAATTAGGAGATTATTTTTAGAAAAAATAACTATTATCATAGCAATGCTTATAAGAAATATAAAGTTTTCTTCTAGTGAAATTGTATTAGAATAATTTGATTATTGTATTTTTGAGTGTATTTTTTTATGTAGTAGTATTCAGTGAAATAATAAAAATTAATAGAACATATTTTCTGAAATTGTTCTTATATAATTCTTTATTTATTTACTCTAATCGTATATAATTAAAGTTGTGACTTAAGGAGGTAATCTATGAGGAAATTGACAATAGTAGATATAGCAAAAATGGCTGGAGTAGGTACTACTACTGTCTCTAGATATTTTAATGGTGGAAATTTAAAAAAAGAAACTTATGAGAGAATTAAAGAAATAGTTGATAAATACAATTATACACCGAATACTTTTGCTAAGGCATTAAAAAGTACGGATAGCAAAATTATTGGTGTAATAGTACCATGTTTACACTCTTTTGTAAGTGGAAATACTTTAAAATATCTAGATAAAGAATTAAAAGAAAATAATTATGAGACATTAATAATGAATGCTAATTTTGATGAAAATAAACAATTAGAATATATTAAGAAATTAGCAAGAATGAACGTAGATGGGATAATTTTATTACCGACAACTATGAGTAAAACGTATGAAGATACAATAAAATCTGTAGATGTTCCTGTTGTAGTGCTAGGGCAAGAAGGAGAATATACTTATAGTGTTGAGTATAATGATTTTAATGCTGCTAGGGATTTAACCAATTATGTTCTAGCTAATGGACATAAGAAAATTGCTTACTTAGGGGTAAGTGAGGAAGATATTGCTGTAGGATACTATAGGAAATTAGGAGTAGTAAGAACTTTAGAAAAGTATGGTTTAAGTCCTAAAAATATACTTATTAGTAGTTTTGGTATGAAAGAAGCATATGATGTTGTAAAAGAAAATATAGAAAAGTTGAAAGATGACAGTTGTTTAATTTGTGCCACTGACAATCTAGCTTATGGTGCCATGAAGGCTCTTGAAGAAGAAGGTTTAAGTGTTGGTGAAAATTATTCAGTTGCTGCGTTTGGAGATTATACTTCATCTGCTTTA
This sequence comes from Gemella sp. 27098_8_155, assembly GCF_041433725.1. Classification (NCBI taxonomy): domain Bacteria; kingdom Bacillati; phylum Bacillota; class Bacilli; order Caryophanales; family Gemellaceae; genus Gemella; species Gemella sp. 27098_8_155. The sequence continues at coordinate 22,854 of NZ_JAPWCA010000013.1, read as the reverse complement.
TTAAAATCCCCATTAACAACTATAAAATTTGATTTAAAAGATGCAGCGAAGCAAACAGTCAGCATGTTACTTAATGTTATAAAAAAAGAAGAGACAGCTATGAAACTATTAATAGGTTATGATTTAAAAACAAGAAATAGTGTAGTTGATTTAAATAAATATGGAGAATAAGAATGATGAATATAAAAGCGATTTTTTTTGATATTGATGGAACGATAAGAAGTTTTAAAACTAAAACTATTCCGGAAAACACTGCAAATACTTTAAGAAAGCTAAAAGAAAAAGGAATTAAAATTTTTATAGCTACAGGAAGAGCACCATTTCATACGACATTTTTAAATGATTTGTTAGATTTTAAGTTTGATGGGTATATTACAATAAATGGACAGTATTGCTATTTAGAATCTGGAGAAGTTTTAAATGATAAGATTTTATCAAAAGATGATATAAAAAATGTTCTTCCTTATTTTAAAGAGAATAATATAGCTTGTGATTTTGCATTATTAGATGGAGCTTTCATGAATCTGAAAAACCCGAGGGTTAAATGGTTGGAAGATGAATTAGGTGATCCAGAAAGATTTAAAGAAGATCCATCAGCTTACGATAAGGCTGTTAGTGAAAAAATATATCAACTTAATGTATTTGTCTCTGAAGAGGAAGAAGCAGGATTCTTAGCTTATATGCCTAATTCAAAAGCAGCCCGTTGGACAACTCATTTTACAGATGTTATTCCAAAAGATGGTGGAAAAAATACTGGGATTGATGCGATTATTTCTCATTTCGGTATTAAATTAGAAGAAACTATGGCTTTTGGTGATGGTGGAAATGATATAGATATGTTAAAACATGCTGGAATTGGTGTAGCAATGGAAAATGCAGGTGATAATGTTAAAGAAATAGCGGATTACATTACAACTAGTGTAGATGATGATGGAATTACTCATGCTCTAAAACATTTTAATGTATTATAAGGATAAAAACGGGAGTGACTCGGCAAAATTGTTATTTTATCGAGTCACTCCCTTAAAGTTTATTAGATATTGATAAACCACTGCATTTATGAGTTATCATAAAAATTATTTTGAATTTTGGGATTTTTAGTGAGCCTGTTTTTTATTCACCAAATTGTTTTAAAAATAGATTGACACATTCTTTTGGCATAATGACGGTAAGTTTATCATTTGCTTCTAGAATTGTACTTCCTTTTGGTACTATTTCTCGACCAGAACGTTCGATATGAGAAACAAGTACTCCTTTTGTCCAATCGATTTCACGAATTTCTTTTCCTATTAATGTACTATCATTTGATATAGTAGTTAGAATTTCTACTTCCATTTCAAGTTCATTGTCTCCTAGTTTATTACTAGTTAAAATTCGATCAAGTAAATATTCGTAAACCGGTTTTGTTCCAAGTATATTTGCAGTGATATATGCAAATAAGCAGCATAGTGCGATCGGCAGGAAATAATTTAGTTTTTGTGTCATTTCAAATAATAAAATTATTGAAGTAATAGGACTTCGTACAATTGCAGTTAAGTAACCTGACATAGATAGTATTACAAATAATGCAGTATATTTAGCATCAAAAAAGTTGCTAAACAATGTTCCGAGTACAGCACCTTGTATTAAGATAGGTAAGAATATACCGCCTGCGACTCCTGATGTGAAAGAAATAAGTGAAAATAAAGTTTTTATGAAGTATAAGGTTAATAAAAACATAAAGCTAAATTTATTCTCTATCAGAAATTCTACTAAACTATGACCGCTACCAAGCACTATTGGATAAAAAATAAATAATCCGAATGAAATTATAAATGCTACTTGAGGTCTAAATACTATATTTAATCTAAAATATTCATAAATTTTAAAAAGTATTTTTATAGTAACATTATAAAATGTCCCAAATATTCCTAATAGAATTCCTAATAAAACAACCCAAGGATAAATACTTACTTCAACATAGGGGATTTCAGGAAATTTGAAAATAGCAGTAAGTCCAAAAATATACTGACCAACTATATTTGCTATTACAGCAGCACTGAAACAACAGATAACGATTTTTTTAGTTATTTGCTTATGTACTTCTTCTATAGAAAATAAAACACCAGCAAGTGGAGCTCCAAAGGCGATGGATAGACCTGCACTAGCACCACAAGTAATAAGATACTTTTCTTTTACGCTATCCTTTTTTAGTATTCTAGAGACAAGTTTTCCACTCATTGCACCTAGTTGAATAGAGGGACCTTCGCGTCCAAGTGATAAACCACCGAGACTTGCCGTTAATCCACCAGTTATTTTATAAATTAGAACTCGTAATGGATTTGAATTTAATCTACCGGTAATTTCAGCAGAGACTTGAGGAATTCCACTTCCACTAGCCATCGGTTCACGTTTTAATAGAAAACCAGAAAACAAGGCTAGTAAGATTAGAATTAGTAAAAGACCTATTTTATAAATAAGCCCAGTTTTAATGAAATCGGCCATATAGTGAACAAGTTTTTCACTATAACCAATAAGAAGTCTGTAACTAGCACCGACAATTCCAGCAGCTAAACCTACTAAAATTCCATCAATTAATAAAGAGGATTCAATTTTTAAATTTTTATTTTCAATTTTACTAATTTTTGATATTTTCATCCAGATCTCCTTTCTTAAAAATGGTGTATAATAACATTTTACTCCTAAATTTTAAAAAAATCAAAAAAATATTTTATTTATACAATTTATTATTAAAAATACAAAATGTATGCTAAAATATAATTATATGATGAAAGGAGTAAACGCAATGAAAATATTCTTAATTATAGTAATTGTATTATTAATTATTGTAGCTGGATTATATGCATTTTGGCTTAAATTACTAAAAGGAAAACCAGGAAGAATTGCTGGAGCAGATGTTGAGAAGAAAACATTTGAAGAAGCTTTAGTTGTTGACGTTCGTTGGCGAAAAGAATATGCAAGAGGTCACGCTATAAATGCCGTGAATCTTCCGATTAAACTTTTTAAAAACGGTAGCGATGTGCTTGATGACTACAAGGATAAAGATATAATTTTATATTGTGTAGTCGATGTAACATCACGTGCTACTGAGAAGTTGCTTAGAGAACGTGGATTCACAAAACTTCATATTGGTGATGGTATAAAACAATATGACTATGGAAAAGCTATCTATAGCAATGCTTTATTATCAGAATTCAAATATCGAATCTCAGTAAGTAAAAATAAACAATTATTAAACCTTGGTTCTGAAGTGTTAAGTGATGAAGAAATTAAAGTTTCACCTGAGGAAATAGATAGTGTATTAGATAGATTAGATAAATCTTCAGAAATTTTTGTTTATAGTGAAAAACCTGAGTCAAGTAAAGCGGTATGTAAGAAACTTGGTTTAGATGGATATACAATTATTAATTTAGTTGAACCGTTTAGTACTGCTAGTTATAGAAATGCATTTTATAACAAAAATGATTATATCGAAAGTCAAGATGAAAAAGAAGCTGCGACTTGCAGTGCTTGAGGATAGAATTTTAAAAACGATAGGTTATCGTTTATAATGATTTTCAATCAAATTTGAGAGTAACTAGATAAAATAGATTTTTAAATAATCTTATTTTATGAGTTACTCTTTATTTTTGTGTTCTATTATATTAATTTAATGCGTTTACTATAAAAAATACACAAATTAGGTTATAATAGAGATGATGGAAAATATGAAATAGAGGATAAAAATATGAGGATTTTACATGTGTTAGCTCAACTTCCGATAAAAACAGGAAGTGGTGTATATTTTACTAATGTTATAGATGGATTAAAGGGATTTAACGTAGAGCAAGCTGCTATTTATGCTACGACACCAGAGTATAATTTTAACTTTGTAGACGAAAAATTTGAAGTTGAATTTCAAGGGAAAGATATCAGTTTTCCGATTGTTGGAATGAGTGATATTATGCCGTATGATAATACACTATATAAAAATATGACAGATGAAATGATTGAATCTTGGCAAAAGGCTTTTCGTAAAAAATTGATTCAAGCTAAAGAAACATTTAAACCAGATGTTGTAATCACACATCATTTATGGATTTTGAGTTCTATGGTTTGTGATGTTTTTGAAAATGAAAAAATTATAGGAATATGTCACAATACAGATATAAGACAAGCTGAGAAAAATCATGTAATGAAAGACAAGTATGTAAAAAGTCTTGGGAAGTTAGATAAGATATTGGCATTAAGCAGTGGTGTTATAGATGGAATAGCTAATATTTATAATTATCCTGTAGAAAAAATTGTGAATATTGGTGCGGGATATAATGAAAAAATCTTTTATCCTGCAGAAAAATATGAAAAACATGATAATGTGAAAATTTTATATGCAGGAAAATTTGATGAGTCAAAAGGTTTTTATGAATTAATTAAAGCTTTTAGATTATTAGAGAAAAAAGACACTAAAGTAGAATTAGAATTAATAGGGAATTTGAAAGATGAAGATAGACCTAGAGTTGAGTCTCTAGTTGGTGATTCTAAGAGAATAAGAATTTATAATGCGGTTGATCAAGTTCATCTAGGTGAGATTATGCGTCATAAAGATATATTTGTATTACCTTCTTATTTTGAAGGATTGGGATTAATCGCGGTTGAAGCCTTAGGAAGCGGACTTAGAGTAGTCGCTACTGAGATAGAAGGGCTTATAGAATTTCTTGGAGAAAAAATAAATAATTCTGAGATAATTGAGTATGTGAAAATGCCGACTATTTATGATACTGATAAAGCGGTCGAAGAAGAAAAGCCAGCTTTTATAAATAGACTAGTTGAATCTTTAGAAGTTATGATAGAAAGAACGAGAGAGGAGCGCGAGATTCCAGCTTATTTACTTGAAGAAATTGAGCGACATTCTTGGAAGAAAAAGATAGAAACAATTTATAAATTGTTGTAAAATCAATAATTAGAAGATATATGTAGAAGTACAAAGAGAAATTTATAAAAAATAGTGATATATAAAGTATAGTACGAGGGCGACTCAAATATCACTTTTTAAAAAATGTGATTTTTGTTTCGTACCTCTTTATAATTTCTAGAATTAAAATTAGGAGATTTAAATGGATAAGATAATGTTAATAGATGGGAATAGCTTAAGTTATCGTGCTTTTTATGCTATGCCAGCTTTAAAAAATAAAAAAGGGCTATATACTAATAGTGTTTATGGATTTACATTGATGTTAGAAAAAATATTAGCGGATACTAATCCAAAGTATGCATTAGTTGCCTTTGATAAAGGAAAACAAACTTTCAGACACCAAAGTTATGAAGCGTACAAAGGTACTAGGGATAAAACTCCTAGTGAGTTAGTAGAGCAATTCGGTTATGTTAGAGAACTTCTGGATTCATATGGAATAAAGTATGAAGAACACTTTGATTATGAAGCGGATGATATTATCGGTAGTTACGCTAAAATTGCCGAAAAAGAAGGCTTGGAAGTTATAATAGTAACTGGAGATAAGGACTTAACTCAACTTGCTAGTAAGAATATAACAATCTATTATACTAAACGTGGAGTTACTGATATAGATTATTACACGCCAGAATTTATTGCTGAAAAATACGGATTAACCCCTGAACAGATCGTTGACATGAAAGGTCTTATGGGAGATAAGAGCGATAATATCCCAGGGATTGCTGGAGTAGGTGAAAAAACTGCCATAAAATTATTAACCGAATATAAAACTGTAGAGAATGTATTAGAAAATATTGATAATATTAGTGGTAAAAAACTTAAAGAACGTCTAACAGAAGGTCGAGAAGATGCCCTGTTAAGCAAAAAATTAGCAACTATTTATACAGAAGTTCAAGTTGACAATAAGTTAGAAGATTTAACTTATAGTGAGAATATAGAGCTTAAAAGAGAGTTGTTTGAAAAACTTGAATTTGTTTCATTTTTAAGAAAATTATCACAAGAAAATTCTACTGAAGATGTAGAGGTAACTAATGAAGAAACAGTTACTCCTAAAAAAGAAATTAATATTATTTTAGCAGATAAAAATACGAAAATAGATTTTACCGATAGTGCTCTACATGTAGAGTGTTATACAGAGGACTATCATAATTCAGATGTAGTAGGAATAGTAGTTTATAGAGAAGGAGATGCTTATATATTTAGCGAAGAACAATTTTTCACTAATGAATTTGTAGTAGAATATCTTCAAAGTGAATTGCTTAAAACAGTATATGACTTCAAAAAGATTTTATTTATAGCGAAGAGAAACGGTGTGGATATTAACGGAGAAGTTTTCGATGTGAAAATTGTATCTTATCTGATCGATGTGAATGCAAAAACTGAAATTGATAAAATCGTCTTTAACTATCTAGGAAAAATAATAAGTAGTGATGAAGAAATTTATGGTAAGGGGACTAAACGCACTTTACCACCTCAAGAAGTTATTAATCCGTATATTGCAGAAATTGCAGAGAGTATTTCACTTATGAAATCATTGCTGGAAGAAAAACTCGCTGAAGAGAATATGATGGATTTATATAAAGACATAGAGATTAAAGTTGCTAAAGTATTAGCTAATATGGAATTTGAAGGAATACATGTTAGTAAGAAAGCTCTTGAGGAAATGAGTGCTGAGTTTGACGAGAGAATTAAATCATTGGAATCTAGTATTTATACTTTAGCTGGTTCTGAATTTAATATTGCTTCACCTAAACAGCTAGGTGTTGTGTTATTTGAAGATTTAGGTTTACCACCAATTAAGAAAACAAAGACTGGATATTCTACAGCTGTAGAAGTGTTAGAACAACTTCAACATAGTCATGAGATTATTCCATTAATTATGGAATATAGAACCATTACAAAGCTGAACTCAACTTATGCAAAAGGGTTAGTGAAAGATATTACTCGTGAAGGGAAAATCCATACACGTTATGAGCAAACATTAGCTCAAACAGGACGCTTATCTTCAGTTAATCCAAATCTTCAAAATATTCCTACAAGAATCGAAGAAGGTAAAAAAATTAGAAAAGCATTTGTTCCAGCTTCTGATGATAGAGTAATATTATCTATTGACTATTCTCAAATAGAGCTTCGAGTATTAGCTCATATTGCTCAAGATGCAGGAATGATAGATGCATTTAAGCATGATGTGGATATTCATACTAAAACAGCTAGTGATGTTAATGGAGTAAGCCTTGATGAAGTAACATCTTCAATGCGTCGAGAAGCTAAAGCTGTTAACTTTGGTATTGTTTATGGAATTTCTGATTTTGGTTTATCTAATAATCTAGGCATTACTAGAAAACGCGCTAAAGAATTTATCGATAAATATTTAGAAACATTTAAAGGTGTTGATAAATATATGAGTGATATTGTAGATTTTGCAAAAGAACACGGTTATGTAGAAACATTATTTAATAGAAGAAGAGCATTACCGGATATTAATGCCAAAAATAAGATTGTAGCTAATCTAAATGCACGTATTGCGATGAATTCACCGATTCAAGGTACTGCTGCAGATATTATCAAGATAGCTATGGTTAATGTATTTAAGTATCTAGAAAAAACAAATGTAGATGCAAAATTATTATTACAAGTACATGATGAATTGATCTTCGATGTAAATAAAGATATAGAAGAAGAGTTTACAAAAGAAATGATTAAAATTATGGAAGAAGCGGCTAATTTAGATGTTCAGCTTAAAGCAGAAGCGAGTAGTGGGTCTTCATGGTATGATGCGAAATAGAGTGATAGACTATATTAATTTAAAGTAAGCTCCCCCATATAGTTTTTTGAAAAAGAAAAATTGTTATAAAAAGCTAGTGATAACGATAGACATATTGTTATCATTAGTTTTTTTCATGAGAAATTCACATTGGAAATTGAAGATATAAATAAGAAAAACGGAGAACAAAAACGTTTACAAAAATATGTTATATTTGATATAATTAACTAAGAAGATATTACATTAAAAGTGTAAAATAACAATTTAAGGAGATGTAGTAATTATGAATAACAATCCATTGGTTAATGCAAGAGAACAAATAAAAGGTGCTTGTGAAGTTTTAGGGTACAAAGAAGAAGTATATGAATCACTAAAAGATCCACAAAGATTCTTTGAAATATCTATTCCAGTTAGAATGGACAACGGTGAAGTAAAATACTTTAAAGGATTCCGTTCACAACATAACGATGCAATTGGACCTACAAAAGGTGGTTTAAGATTTCACCCACTTGTAACAGGTGATGAAGTTAAAGCGTTGTCTATTTGGATGACGTTCAAGTGTGCTGTTGCTAATCTACCATATGGTGGTGGTAAAGGTGGTATTATTGTAGATCCAAAAGAATTATCAAAAGGAGAACTAGAAAGACTTTCTAGAGGATATATTCGAGGAATTTACAAATATTTAGGTGAAAAACAAGATGTTCCAGCACCAGACGTAAATACAAATGGTCAAATCATGTCTTGGATGATTGATGAATTTAACGTTCTTACCGGTGAGCAAGGAATTGGTACTTTAACAGGAAAACCATTAGAACTAGGTGGATCATTAGGAAGAACGCAAGCAACTGGATATGGGGTAGCTCTTGCTGCGAAATTAGCATTAGAAAAACTAGGGAAATCTACACAAGGATCTAAGTTCGCTGTTCAAGGATTTGGTAATGTAGGTAGCTATACAGTAAAAACTGCTGTAAACTTTGGAGCTAAAGTAGTTGCTGTAACTGAACGTGATGACGATGGAATTCAATATGCTGTATATCGTGAAGATGGTTTATCATATGCTGAACTTCAAGAGTGTAAAGATAATAAAGTTAGATTCCATAAATTACCAAATACAAAACGTTTAACTTTAGACGAATTCTGGGCTTTAGATGTAGATGTTCTTTGTCCATGTGCTTTAGAAAATGCAATTGATGCTAAGGAAGCAGATTTAATTAAAGCGCCTATTATATCAGAAGGAGCTAATGGTCCTGCTACATTAGAAGGTGATAAAGTATTACGAGAAAAAGGTGTGGTTGTAATTCCTGATATTCTTGCAAATAGTGGTGGTGTTACTGTATCTTACTTTGAATGGGTACAAAATTTACAAGGTTACTACTGGACTGAAGAAGAAGTAGTAGAAAAACAAGCAAGAGTTATGACAAAAGCATTTAATGACATTTGGGAAGTGAAAGAAAGATTTGATATCCCAATGAGAAAAGCTGCTTATGTAAATTCTATTGAGAAAATTGTTAAAAACATGAAGTTAAAAGGTAGATTAAGCTAATTGTATTAAAAATAATGAATCGACAGAATTCTGTTTTCTGTCGATTCATCTTTTATTTATTCGAGAGTGTTTCAAGTATATAATCATCGAATTGATGTTGGAATATTTTTTTATAATCTAGAAATTTGTAATGCTGGATGTCAATATTTTTTAGTGATTCAATTAATTTTAATTGTGCACAATGTGGTGTTTTAGGACTTAGATATGAAAGTCCATAATGTACTTTTTGTGAGATAGAGATACTAATATTAAGTATGTCGATTGAGTCTAATGTTTTATATAGATAGTCTATTTTATCTGGGAAATCAATTTCAAAATTATATATTTTTCTAAAGATTGGATTTTTCTTATTTTTAATGTAAGTATTTTTTATATCACAGAGAGAACAATCAGAAATAAATAGTTCCTTAATTGAATTGTAATAACTAGCACATACTAGGGAAATAGCAGCACCTTGCCCAACACCAGTCGCATATATATCTTTATTTGGAAATAATAATTCAATAATTTGTAGAGTATCAAGAGCATCCTGAAATACTAAATTATAATAGGAAAATTCAGAACTATTGTCTAAAAATGGAAAATGAGAGCAAGGAATATTATTTTCACTATTTCCAGCTTGGCCTCTAATATGTAAAGATACTATAGCATAGTCTAACATACTATATTTAGTTAATGTTAAATAATCTTTATTTTTCACTTTAAATTCAGGAAAGTCGATAATCACTCCCTTGATATTGGTATTTGGAGTGACTATATCTAATTCAATATAAGAGCTGTCTATTCCTTTAAAATTAATTGTTTTATATTGAACAAATGGATGATTAATATGCAATAACTGTTCTGTATAATTTAGTTTTCTATATTTTTCTAATTTCATTATATACTCCCATTATTTATTTAGTAAGAAGTTAACTACTTCATTATTGAAGCTTGGAATATTCTCGTGATAGTACTTTTTATAAACTAAGACTTTTTTATTACTTTTTATATTATTAAAAATATTTTGTTGAGTTTCTCTAGGGCAATCAGCATCGAGATTAGAAATTCCGAATAATATATTACATTTCAGAAGTTTTGCAAAATTTATAGTATCGATGTAATAAAGATTATTTAAAAAGTTTTTAGTATTTCTTCCTTTTGTGTTAAACCAGCGTGCATGATGAGTAAATTCTGCATAAGCATTATTTCTATTGTCGAGTTCATAGATAGCTTTGAAGTTCGAAAGGAAAGGATATAGACTTATACATTTTTTTACATTTTTATTTAAAGCAGCAAATATTATAGAAAATGCTCCACCCTGAGAAGCACCGTAGGTAACAATACTATTAGAATCAACTCCTTCGAAAGATGTAATAATTCTAGAAAGTAACAAAGTATCTAAAATGTTTTTATAAAATATCATATTTTCAATACTCTCATCGATTCCTACTGTAAGGTGACCAAACACTGAAGGCGAGGAGCTTCCATTATCTTTACTTAAACCACCTTGATTTCTAAAATCTATAGCAACCACATCATACCCTAAAGAGGAGAAAGCAGATTTTTCTAACCAGTTTCTACTCGAAGCGGGATATCCGTGGAAATAAAATAGAATAGGGATGGGTTTATCTGGATATTTAGTTCTATATTTAATATTTTTTATGTATTTAGCATAGATTTTTGAATTATCGTAGCTATTAAAAGTTAAGTTATAAAATTCTATATTTTCAAATTTCGAAAACTTGGTCTGCTCTATATTATAATAAATTTGAATATTATTTATGTAGTTTATTTTTTTAGACCAAAAGTTTTTGAATTCTATCTCATTGCTCATAGTAATCTCCCGTTTTAGCGTTCTCAATTACTTAATATAGTATCACCTGAAAGATGAAATATCCATTAATAAGAATTATTTATAAATTAGAAATAGTGATAGAACTTATGGGTAGTATAATAATTGAAAAAAAAGTTTATATGTAGTAAAATTATTTATTAATGATTAAAAAATAAGGAAAGAGGTTAAATTAAAACCATATGGATCTCAGTATCTTAATTAAAATATTAATAATTATATTATTACTTATTGCTTCGGCAATATTTGTAATGTTTGAATTTGCACTTGTTAAGCTTAGACCTACAAGGGTAAATGAATTAGTTGAATCTGGAAATAAAACAGCAAAAATTTTGGCAGTAATGGTTGAGCAATTGGATCATTATTTATCTGCCACACAACTAGGTATAACAATCGTTTCTTTAGGACTAGGTTGGATAGGGGAAGCGACTTTCCACTCATTATTCAATCCTATATTTGAGTTGCTACATTTGAATGAGGCGCTAACACATACAATATCGTTAGTAGTGTCATTTGGATTTATGACGTTATTACACGTAGTTTTAGGGGAATTGGTTCCTAAAACTATAGCAATTCAATCTGCAGAAACAACTTGTCTGCGAGTTGCTTGGCCAATGTATATGTTTGATAAAGTAATGCGTCCGTTAGTATGGCTACTTAATTCATTAGCGAATGTTATAGCAAAAATGTTTGGATATGAACCAGCATCTGAACACGATGATATTCACAGTGAACAAGAATTGAGAACGATAATGAAATCTTCAAGAGCTCATGGACAGATAAATGATGTAGAGTATCGTTATGTAGAAAGAGTGTTTGAATTTGATAATAAAATTGCTAAGGAAATTATGACACCTAGAACAGAGGTTGAAGCAATAGATATGAGTGACTCTCTAGGAATTATCATGAGACAATTAAAACAAGAAGAATACACTAGATATCCAGTAATTGAAGATGGGGATAAAGACAAAATTCTTGGTATTTTAAATGTTAAAAAGCTGTTATTTGCTGATAAACCGCTAGTGAACACTAAAGATTTAGAAGAGTATATAACACCAGCAATTAAAATATTTGAACATACACCGATTTCTCAAGTATTAGCAACTATTAAGCAAAATAGAGAGCATATGATTGTTATTACTGATGAATATGGTGGAACTAGTGGAGTAGTTACACTAGAGGATATAGTAGAAGAAATTACTGGTGAAATTCGAGATGAATTCGATGAAGATGAGCAAAGTTTAGTTAAAAAATTAAAAAATGGACATTATTTAATTGATGGATGGGTACCAATCCAAGATGTCAATGCATTATTCCATGCTCACCTACCACATGAGGAAGTTGATACAATAGGTGCGTATATTTATTTAGAAAAATATGAAGCAAAAGTAGGAGCTGTGTATTCTATTGATAAATTGACTTTTGTTGTAAGAAAAGTAGAAGAAAATCAAATACGAACTTTAGAAGTTTGGAAAGAAAAATAAATAGAAAAAGAGAAGATAGTTTAATAAAGCTATCTTCTCTTTATTATTGGTGATGTGATAAAAAGTTTAGTTTATTAAAATCAACTTAAAAATTCTTGTATACCCTTTACTATTCCGAACAATAGTGGTATTATATACATATAATATACGAATAAAATATATTGATTGTATAATCTATGGTAAAGTTGCCGTTTATACAATGTAAGGAGTATAAGATGAAGTTAAAGAGAAGTGAAAGAATAGTAGTGATGACGGAGTATTTATTAAATAATCCAAATAAATTAATTCCATTAACGTATTTCGTTTCAAAGTTTAATCAAGCCAAATCTTCAATAAGTGAGGATATACATATAATAAAAAATGGTTTCAAAGAAGAAAACATTGGAGAAGTTAAAACTTTAGCAGGAGTAAGTGGAGGTGTAATCTTTACACCAACTTTAGTAGAAGAAGATGCCAAAGAAATTCTAAGTAGTTTTCTTGATAAAATAAATGATGGAAATCGTTTATTAGCAGGTGGATATATTTTTATGTCGGACATAATAGGTGATCCTAGTCTGATGAATAAGTTAGGACGAGTGGTTGCTACTGTCTATAAAAATAAAGAAGTGGATGCAGTGGTAACTGTTGCGACAAAAGGTATTCCAGTAGCTTATGCAATAGCTTCGATATTAAATAAACCTGTAATTATCATAAGAAGAGATAATAAAGTTACAGAAGGAACTACTGTTGCGATAAATTATGTTTCAGGATCTACTAAGAAAATAGAAACAATGATTTTATCTAAACGAAGTTTAAATACTGGATCAAAAGTGCTTTTAGTTGATGACTTCATGCGTGGAGGAGGAGTCCTTACAGGTATGGAAAGTCTTATGAATGAGTTTGATGTTAATGTTGTTGGTAAAGTAATAATTACACAGTGTTTTGATTCGCCAAGAGAACATGAAGATGATTACTTATACCTTTCAAAAATTGAAAATATTGACGAATTTAATGGAACTTTCGATGTAAAATTAGGGAATGTTATTGAAAAATTAAGACAAGTAGAAAAAGAGGATGTTGAAAATGAGTAATAATAGATATGCAGTAATTCTTGCAGCAGGAAAAGGAACTAGAATGCAATCAAAACTATATAAAGTATTGCATAAAGTTTGTGATAGAACTATGGTAGAACTTGTATTAGATAGTCTTAATGACTTAGAAATGCAAGAGGTAATAACTGTAGTTGGTCATGGTGCGGAACGAGTTAAAGAGGTGTTAGGAGATAGAACAAAGTTTGTTTTACAAGCAGAACAATTAGGAACTGCTCATGCTGTAAAAGTAGCCAAAGATAAATTAAAAGATAAAGAGGGTACAACTATTGTAATGTATGGAGATACTCCTCTAATTCGTCCAGAGACTATTAATAGTATGCTAGATCACCATGAAAATACAAATGCAAAAGCAACTGTATTAACAGCGATAGCTGATGATCCATTTGCTTATGGTCGAATTATTCGTGATGTGAATGGAAAGTTAGTGAAAATTGTTGAAGAAAAAGATGCAACAGAACAAGAGAAGAAAATAAAAGAGATTAACTCAGGAATTTATTGCTTTGATAATAAATTATTATTTGAAATGTTAGAAAAAGTTAAAAATGATAATAATCAAGGTGAGTATTATCTTCCGGATGTACTAGCTTTAATCCGTGAACAAAAAGAAATTATTGAAACTTATCTATGTGATGATTTTGATGAAACATTTGGTGTAAATGATAGAGTTGCGTTAGCTTATGCTGAAAATGTTATGAGAAATAGAATTAATACTAAACATATGTTAGCGGGAGTTACTCTAGTAGATCCTACAAATACATATATTGCACCTAATGCTGTAATTGGTCGTGATACAACAATTTATCCAAACGTTACAATTAAATCTAATACTGTAATTGGAGAAGACTGTCAAATCAAACCTAATTCATACTTAGAAAACGCACAGATAGGAAATGGAGTAAAAGTTTTATCTTCAACTATTAGTGATTCAAAAATTGGAGATTATACTAGCGTTGGTCCATATTCTCACATTAGAAATAATTGCGAATTAGGTCAACATGTAAGAGTTGGTAACTTTGTAGAATTAAAAAATACTACTTATGGTGATGGATCTAAAACAGCTCATTTAAGTTACTTAGGTGATACTGAAGTAGGAAGTAATACAAACATTGGTTGTGGAACAATTACTGTAAACTACGATGGAAAAAATAAATATAGAACAAAAATAGGAAGCGATGCATTTATAGGGTGTAACTCAAACTTAATAGCTCCTTTAGAAATAGGTGATGGTGCTGTGGTTGCTGCAGGAACTACTGTTACAGAGAATGCACCTTCGGATGCTTTAGTAATTGCTCGAGTGAAACAAGAGAACAAAGAAGGCTATGCTAAAAAAATGCCTGCGGGTAGAAAATCGTAAAATATTAATATGATACAATTAAAAGGGTGTTATAGTAAAAATATGGAAAATAAACTGTATCACTAAATTTTTCAAAAATATTCAATATATTTTTCAAAGTTAAAAATATACGTAAATAATATAAAAGAGGATGAGAAATAAGTAAAATTAGTTATTTTTCGTCCTCTTTCATCTTGAAATAGTTCTATAAAAAGTATATAATTACATATGTATAGAATGTGTTACAAATAAAATATTTGTATTATAATAAAAATATAAGGAGGAATCATTATGAAATCAAAACACCAAAAAATATTAGAATATATAAAGAGCTTACCAATTGGTAGCAAGATTTCTGTACGTCAAGTAGCTAAAGAACTGAAAGTTAGTGAAGGAACAGCATATCGAGCTATAAAAGAATCTGAAAATCGTGGTTTTGTATCATCGATAGAACGTGTCGGTACAGTGAGAATTCAGAAAAAAGAACGTGATAATGTAGAAAAATTATCATATTCAGAGATTGTAAATATAGTAAGTGGACAATTAATCGCAGGACGTGGTGGAGTTCATGAAATAGTGCAAGACTTCGCAATTGGGGCAATGGATTCTGAACAAGTAGGACAACACATACGCAAAGGAACATTGTTAATAATAGGAAATCGTCCAAAAATTATTGAAATGTCACTGGAGAAAGGTTGTGCTATTTTAGTAACAGGTGGATATGTGCCAAACGATTCTATTAAAGCACTTGCTGATAGTAAAAATTTACCTTTAATTATTACTCCACATGATACTTTTTCAGTAACTCATTTAATAAACCGTGTAACTAATGACCAAATAATTAAGAGAGATATAATTACTGTTGAAAGTATTTATATGAAAGTAGAAAATCTATATACAATAAATCTAAATGATACTGTAAAAGATTGGTATGATTTACAATTAAAAGTAGGTCATACTAGATACCCAGTAATAAATGAATATGGTAAATTAGTTGGTATTGTTACAGCTCGTGACGTTTTCTTACAAGAAAAAGATTCGCTTATAAAAGAAGTAATGGAAAGAAAAGTAGCAACTACAACTTTAGAAACACCTATTTCTTCTGTAGCTAATACTATGTTATCAGAAGGTTATGAATTAATGCCTGTTATTGATGCGAAAAATACGCTACTTGGTGTGGTTACTAGAAAAATAGTTATAAACTCATTATTAACAAATAATAGATTCCAAGAAGGTCATAACAATGATACATTTGATGAAATTATGCGTAAAGGAATTGTTCCTAGAGCGGATGGACTACAGGTTAAAGTTATTCCACAAATGTTAGATCAATTTGGTACATTCTCTAGTTCAGCTTTACTAAGTATTATTGATGAATCTATTCATATTACAAGTTACAACTACAATAGAAGTGAAGTTCTTATGCAAAATACTACACTTTATTTCTTAAAATCTGTGCCATTAGATAGAACAATAACAACAAAAGTAAACATTTTGGATATAGGTCGTAAAACAGCTAAATTTGATGTTGAAGTTTATGATAAGACAGAATTAGTAGCAAAAGCTATGGTAACTTGTCAAGTATTCCAAAGAAATTAGAGAAAGAAGAAATTAAATGACTACAAACTACGAAAATTTATATGAGGAAATTTTTCAAAAGATTAAAGAAAATGATAAAATTATAATTCATAGACATGAGAGACCAGATCCAGATGCATATGGCTCTCAAGGGGCGATGTATCAAATTATTAAAGAAAACTTTCCAGAAAAAACTCTAATAACTGTAGGTAAGGATTCTCCTTCATTAGACTTCTTGTTCAAAAACTCAGAAGTAACAGAAGAAGACTATAAAGATGCTTTAGTTATTGTAACAGATACGGCTAATTTTCCAAGAATTGATGGGAAGTTATTTACTAAAAATAACTTCTTAATTAAAATTGACCATCATCCACCATTAGATAATTATGGAAGTATTAATTTAGTTGATACAGAGGTATCATCTTGTAGTGAATTAATATATAATTTTTATACATATTTAAATGAAAAATATAATGTAAAATTGAATGATGAAGCGGCAAAATTATTATATCTTGGTATCGTGGGAGATACTGGTAGATTTTTATTCCCGAATACTTCAAATAATACTCTAAAAGTTGCTTCAGAACTTATAAAGTATGATTTCAATATGAGCGCATTATTAGATAAAATGGAAATTATCAGTGAAAATATTATGCGCTTTAGAGCATTTATTTTTGAAAATTATGATGTTTATCAAGACGGAGTTGCGTATTTAAAAATTACAAAAGAAGATATGGATAAATACGGTGTTGATCCAGGTGAAGTTTCAACAGGAGTAAACTTACTTAGAAGCTTGAAAGGTTTATATGCATGGTGCTTTGCAATAGATGAAGGAAATAAAGTACGTGTTCGTCTTCGTTCTAAAGGTCCAGTTATAAATAGTCTAGCAGAAAAATATGCTGGTGGTGGACATCCATTAGCAAGTGGTGCAACAGTCAAAAACTGGGAAGAATTAGATGATCTATTAGATGATATGGCAAGAGTAGTTAGAGATTACCTTGTTGAGAATAATATTAAATTGGAAAATTAGTGTGATATTTTCAGAATTTTCAAAGTATAATTTCAAAAATTATACTTGACACTATAAAAGTATAATGATATACTTAATAGAAATTAATAAAAACCAATACTCGTATAAGTAATATATGTAATATTTAAAGAGAGTACCGTAAGCTGAAAAGGTATAATATGAAATATGTGAAAATGGTTCGAGTGGTTAATAAGGTAAACAGAATTGTAAACTTTGTTCGGCGATCCACGTTATAGGATAGACTATGTTAGTAGTTGTAATAAGTAAAACATAAGGTGGTACCGCGTATAACGCCCTTATTCCGTGATGGAGTAAGGGTGTTTTTTATTTTTTAAAAAGAGAAAGGAGCTAGACATGATTGAATTAAAAAAAGTAAATAAGATTTATAATAATAAAGTTCATGCGCTAAAGGATATTAATTTAAAAGTTGAAAAAGGTGATATTTACGGTATAATTGGTTATTCTGGTGCTGGAAAAAGTACGTTAGTGAGGCTGTTAAACGGACTTGAAGTGGCAACAGATGGAGAGGTAATTATTGATGGGGATGATTTCAATAAAATTACTGAAGAACAACGTAGATTAAAACGTCAAAGAATCGGAATGATTTTCCAACACTTCAATCTATTATGGAGTAGAACTGTTGCTGAAAATATTGCATTTCCATTAGAAATTTTAGGAAAATCAAAAACTGAAATTAAAGAAAGAGTAGAGGAATTGGCTAAGTTAGTTGGATTAGAAGACAGATTAAATGCCTATCCTTCTCAATTATCAGGTGGTCAAAAGCAAAGGGTAGGTATTGCACGTGCATTAGCAGGTAATCCTTCAATTTTACTTTGTGACGAAGCGACAAGTGCGCTTGACCCTGAGACAACTGCTGAAGTATTAAATCTTATTAAAGAAATTCACAACAAAACTAACATAACTGTTGTTTTAATTACTCATGAAATGAATGTAATAAAAACTATTTGTACAAAAGTTGCTGTTATAGATGGTGGTACAATTGCTGAAAATGGACTTGTGTCTGAAGTCTTCTATCACCCAACACAAGAAGTTACGAAGAAATTCTTAGCTCAAACTTCATTTGCTTCGGAATTTGAAGAGAGAGAAAATATCGAAGAGTGGAAGAAGGTATTCACAGATGGTATTATTATTAAATTTACTTTTGACAATAATACTTCGAAAAAACCTATTCTTAGTACATTAATAAAAGAAATTGATTTTGATTTTAATATTATTAATGGTCACATTGATAAGACAGCAAATGCGAATATAGGTACGCTGTTCGTTCAATTAATTGGTTCTAAAGAAAATACAGATAAAGTAATAGCTAGATTAAATGAACTAGGTATTTTAACGGAGGTGTTATAATGTTTGATTTTTCAAGAGTTAATTGGGATAAAGTACAAGACAAAACAATTGAAACACTAATTATGACTTTTGAGTCATTAATCGCAGTGTTTATCATTGGTTTATTTTTAGGATTACTGCTATACTTAACATCTAATAGTAAGAGTACATTTGGACGTGGATTTTACACAGTTGTTACAGCAATTGTTAATATCTTTAGAGCGATTCCGTTTATTATCTTAATTGTATTATTAATTCCTTTCACTAAGGCGTTAATCGGTACAATTATAGGTGTTCAAGCTGCAATTCCAGCACTTATTATTTCAGCTGCACCATTCTATGCTCGTTTAGTAGAAATCGGATTACGTGAAGTAGATAAAGGAGTAATCGAAGCAGCTCGTGCAATGGGAGCTAAAAAAACTACTATTATTCTGAAAGTTTTAATTCCTGAGAGTTTACCTGCAATAATTTCAGGATTAACTGTTACGGCGATAGCATTAGTTGGATCAACAGCGATGGCAGGAGTTATCGGTGCTGGTGGACTAGGTAACTTAGCTTACTTAGATGGTTTCCAACGAAATAACAGTACTTTAACATTTGTTGCAACAGTGTTAATATTAATAATAGTATTTGCACTTCAAATTCTTGGTGATACTATTGTTAAGAAAGTAGATAAAAGATAAGAGTTTACAGTTTACAATAGAAGTTTATAAAAATTATGAATACCCATTTTATTGGATAAATTATTATCTAGTAAAATGGGTGTTTTGTTTATTTAAATTATAAATATAAGAGCTAAGAAATTGTTAATTAATGATATGTTTCTAAATGATTAGTTATTTGAAAAGTATATATTTAGAGGTTAAAGACACTTAGGGGATTTTAAAAGTGTTTTTTATAAAAAATTATTATAATTTTATTTTCGATTATATATTTGTTTGTATTTTTATTGTTTTAATTTAATTAATTAGAATGCAATAACTTTCAGTAATTAAGAAGGTTCATTTTCATGCTTTCACCATTGAAAATATGAAAATATTCTATGATAAATCTATGTAAAAGAAAAGGTTTTCTTGATTTTTTTCTCTTTTTGTAATAAACTAAGGTTACATTAAAAAACAGTTATACAACAAGGTCGACCTGTAATATTTTTAATAAAGAAAGAGGTACAATATTATGCAAACAATATCTAACTCCCCTACTAGAAAACAAGGAATTATTATGTTTTCGATTCTTATTACAGCTTATGTAGTATTTGCTACTAACTGGGTGGCGGGTTCTACTTTATCAAAACAGATTACAGATTATTATTTTAATGGTGAGAAGGTATCTCCTATAATATCTGAGGTTGTAAACTATACTATTACTATTTCAAGAATTGTTGCTAATTTATTAGCTGCATTTATATTGATTAAATTACATCCTAAAAAGGCTGCTTTAATCGCATTATTTTGTCTATGCTTTTCATTTTTTGCAATATTTACACATAGTTATTGGTTATATACAATATCAAGAATGATAATGGGATTCGGTGGTTCTATGATAATCGTTTTTATAAACTCATTTGTTGCAAAATTTATTCCAAATGATAAAAAAATTATTACTAGTACAATTATTACAGCATCTTATAATATCGGAGCTGCTTTAGTTGCAATTTTATTTCTTTTATTTAAGAAGTATTTTATAGTAGACTGGAGATACACGATGATAGGATTTAGTATTTTCAGTATAATACTTCTAGTGTTATGGTTATTAATATCTCGTGATTTTGAGCCAACAATTACTTGGAAGCATCCGAATCATTTTGTCTACGAATCTTTGATGAGATCAAAAGAAGCTATACACCAAGTTGAAGAGAAAAAATATACTTATGCTGATGGTTTTAAAGATAAATTTATTTATGTATTCTCGTTAGGATTTGGTGGCTTCTTATTCTTATATGTTATGCCACTTGTATCTCTACCTAGAGTAATAGCAGAACATGCGAACAATACTCATTTTAAACCAGAAGTAATGATACTAACTGTTACAATAGGAGGATTGTTTGGAACACTATTTAGTCTGTTAGTTACAAGACGATTAGATTTTCGAAGAAAACCATTTTTAATGATTCATGGAGTATTAATGATAGGATTTATGGCGATTGGACTTTTATGTGTTTCTAGCAGTGCTATCATCTCATATTTAATGTTTGCATTATCAGGTTTCTTCATGTATTCTCAATATCCAATATACTTAAACATACCATACGAATTACCTAAAATGAATTCGCAAAGATTAACTATAATGTTTGGAATATTTTGGGCTTTTGGATACGCAATTTATACTTTATTTAATTTTATGTGGAGTATTGTATTAAATCATATGGGGTATAAATCATCTTTAATATTCTACTTATTAGGAAGTGTAATTTATATAGTGTTTGTTTCTGAGTTTCCTGAAACAAGGCCGAAAACAAGTAATATTAAACTAAAAGTTTTTGGTATTAATTTCGTTATCTAAATAATACCAAAATATAAAATTTGAAAATAAATATTTGTAATGGGACTGACCAAATAAAATCATTTTTTCGGAAGTTACGATTTTGTTGGGTCATTCCCTTTTTTTTATTTTTATAAAATAAAATATTAATTATAGAATTGGAAAATTTGAAAATATTAATGTTTTACGAATAATTAGCATCAAAATAGGTTAAAAAAACTTGAAAATGTGGTAAAATAGTAAAGAATGTATAAAATAATAGAAATTTTAAAAATAAAAAGATAAGGAGTTAAATTTATGGTTATTCAATGGTTCCCGGGTCATATGGCCAAGGCAACAAGAGAAGTGAAAGAGAAACTGAAACTAGTAGATATAGTTTTTGAGTTAGTAGATGCACGCTGTCCGCTTTCTTCACATAATATGTACCTAGATGAAGTTGTTAAAGATAAAAAGAAGATAATTATATTTAATAAAATTGACTTATGTGACAGAGCTGAAACAGCAAAATGGAAAAATTATTTCGAGAATAAAGGGTATACTGTGGTGTACACTGACGCAAAAAATAGTAATAACTTAAACAAAGTAATCGATAAAGCAAAAGAAGAATTAGCAGAAAAAATAGCTCGCCAAGTTGCAAAAGGAATTAAACCAAGAGCAATCAGATCAATGGTAATAGGTGTACCTAACGTTGGTAAATCGACGTTTATAAATAAACTGATTAAGAAAAATGTAGCTAATACTGCTAATAAACCTGGTGTTACTAAAAAACAACAATGGCTAAAATTAAACAAAGATATAGAATTATTAGATACTCCAGGAATACTTATGCCAAAGTTTGATAATCAAGAAATTGGTAAAAAATTAAGTTTAATTGGTTCTATAAAAGATGACATTACTCCACTTGATGATGTTAGTTTATATTTAATTGAGCTTTTAAAAGAAAATTATTTAGAAAATCTAAATAATCTATATAAGATAAATGTTAATAGTGATGATGAAAATGTATTTATCATGGAGAAAGTAGCTGAAAAAAGATTTAAAAAAATTGGTGGAGACTATGATTATGATTCAACAATTAAACTATTAATTCAAGATTTTAGAACACAAAAATTTGGACTTATTACGTTAGATAATTATAATGATTTATTAGAAAATGAGGAACAAAATGAAAATTAGTGAGGTAAAAGAACTCTTAAACCAAGAAATCATTTCCGAGGAAATATTAAATGAACTAAAAAAAGATGAAAGATCGGGAGTTCAAAAGCTACTACTAAGTTATGCTAAGAAGCAAGAGAAAAAACTTTTTTATAAAAAAGAGTATGAAAAAAAGTCATTTTACGAAAATAAATGTTATAATAATGGATGTAAGTATATTTGTGGAATAGATGAAGTAGGTAGAGGACCGCTCGCTGGACCAGTAG